>WGDQ01000523.1 GCA_015493185.1 Planctomycetaceae bacterium | reverse complement strand
CTTCCCAATAGCCATCGAACAAATAAGCCTGCACGTGCCGGCTGCGGATCGAGGCGGGAAAGACCTCTTTGCCAAAGTCTTGATAGTCGGTTTTGGTAAGAACGTCGACGAGTGTTGAACGGTTGAAGAGATAAATGCCCATGCTCGCCAAACAGTCGCGGCCGCCGCTGGCAATGCCCTGGCAATCGATCCACTTAGGATCGGTGAGCACGAGAGAAAGTTCGTCCTCGGTTTGCGGCTTCTCTAAGAAGCCGGTCACGCGACCTTGATCGTCGACGCGCATGATGCCCAGCGACGAAGCATCGCGGCGATCGACCGGCAACGCGGCAATGGTCACATCGGCCCCGTGCTGCTGATGCGTGGCGAGCATTCGGCGGTAGTCCATGCGATAGAGTTGATCGCCGGAGAGCACCAGCACGTAGTCGACGCCCGGCTGGTCGATGTAGCGCAGGTTTTGCCGTACGGCATCGGCGGTGCCTTGATACCAGTTGGCTTGTTCGAGCGTTTGCTGGGCCGCCAGAATTTCGACAAAGCCGGCTTCGAAGTTGCTGAAGCGATAGGTTTGCCGAATGTGGCGGTGCAAGCTCACCGAGTTGAACTGCGTGAGCACATAAATCCGCTTCAAGTCGCTATTGATGCAGTTGGAAAGCGGAATATCAATAAGGCGATATTTTCCGGCGATCGGCACAGCCGGTTTCGAACGGAATTTGGTGAGCGGATAAAGCCGTGTGCCGCGGCCACCGCCAAGGATGAGGGCAATTGTGTTGCGCACGAAGCTGTTTCCCGGGCCTGCTCAGAAGATGAAACGGATTTCTGGTTGTCTGGCTCCACATTGTAAAACACGCCGATCAAAAGCACACCGGCGCGCGGCCATTCTTTGCATGAAGTTTCGTTGAAAATGCGCAGCAGCGGTAGATCAGCAGCAATAGGTCTGCAACAGCGCAACAGTTCGAGCATGTCGTTGGACCACACGCCTCCAAGAAGATGACGTTTACCGGCGGCGCGCAAAAATGGCAGCGATGGCCGAGGGGGTTCGACCATCGCTGCCTTGAAGAAACGCGATCGTGTGGACGGCAGCCCTCGCCGCGCGGTGGCGTTAGGGCTCAATAGCCGTAGTACGAAAAGCCACCGTGCGGTCCGTACACACTGATTCCGACGCCCGGCCGATAGTGGTACCGGTGGTAATACACCGGTGGCCGGTACGGATAGCAGCGGTACGCCGGCACGGGCGCAACGTACGCGTGGCGGTAACGATAGTGATGCCAGGGTCCGGCCTGGGCTTTTCGTGCACTGCCGATGCCGAACGTGATCGCGACGATCACGAGGGGCAACGCGATTTTCAGTAGACGACGCATGGTGGGGGTCTCCTATTTCTCGGGGGGAACTTTTTTCATTGCCGCATCCCGCCTCGGGTGCGGTCATTGCGATCGGCCGAAAGGCGTCTCGAACGGCCTACAAGCGGCGTGCCTCCAGCCACAGTCCGGCCGCACGCGGTCGGACGCATCCCTGTGGTGACGAGCGCGAGTGCCGGCAAGCAACCGGCAACGGCGGGCCGCTGCCTGCTGTGGTTCTCGGGAACACGCCAGCGGAAACAGTGCCTCTTCTATGCTCCGCGGACCGATCCGAACAACGGCTAACCAAATCGCAACCGGTGTGCCATATCGTCCGAGAAGGGGCTTCGTGATCGGCGCAAACCCTTTGGCATGAACTAACTGCGACAAACCGAAAGCATGGGCAAGCTAAGAAGCGCAGAAAAGCCGCCCCCGCAGGGCGCCATCACAACGATGTCACCTGACGCGATTTCGACACAACTTCGGTTCTGGTATGTGGTGATCGCAGACTTGACGGGCCGAGCAAGGCAATCGGCCCGCTGGCCGATCGTTGCGAAATGCTGGTGGCGGCCCTGTTTCGTGAAAACGCGGGATGAGGGGCGGCAACGCGCATACACCTGTGCACCGCCGAAAGTGAGTCAAGGGCGTCGGTAGACGCGAGAAGGCAGACACAGGCACAGGGGCATGGCCGGACTGTGCGACGGGGTTCGGCCGATCGCCGGTGGAGCGGGATGACCTCTGCGCGACGTTGAGAAGAAGGATGGAAAACGTTCAAAGCAGAGGAAAACAGAGGATCAAAGTAACCGGCGTGCGTGGCGGCATGCGTCCACATGGCGGTGTTGCGGTGGTCGGGGCGTTTCGATTCCGGCCGCCCCTTCGTGCCATCTTATCGTCGTACATGGCGGCGATTGGCGGTATCAGCGGCGATGTGGAAGACGGCAAACACGTGCCGGGGCGTACGGGCCATTTCAAAAGAAGTGCAAGTTCACGACCGGCAGCGATGCTGAATCGAAAGGAAAAAAAAGGTGGCCGCGTTTTTGTGGGGCAGGTTTGCAGGTTGTTGTGATGAGCACGGGCCGGGTGCAGACGGAAAGAACGCGACGGGGAGTTGGCAGAAACGCATTGGCGGCATGATTGGGCACCGGTGGAATGGGCTGCCATCGGCTCGGATGGTGAGGCAATTCGTTTTTTTGCTGCCCAAACGTGGGGAGCATACAATAGATGGGCTTTCGGCCGTCGGGGCGAGCCGCTGCGATTGTGGCGCTAAGAACGTTCGGGCCAAACTGGACCGGTTGCCGAGTCGTGCTGGACTGGCAAACCGTGTTTTTCGCCCGCTCTTCGCAGCGCTTTCAAAATGTTGTGCGGGCGGGGCGCCGCCGGATAGCGGTCTCCACGATTTCTTTTTCTTTTCTGTTGGGGGCGATCCGACACAACGGTAGCGGACCGGCGTGGTGCCGGTTGGTGGCAAAAGGTGTTTTCTGTTGGGTGGGGCAACGATACGGCTCAATGCATGAGATAAACGCCGAATCTGATCGTCCACGGCGGCGGCTCGACGCAGGAACCACCGTGTCGGTGGTCATTCCCTGCTTCAATGAAGAAGCGGTGCTACCGCTGTTGTTCGAGCGGCTCTCGCAAACCGCGGCCGAGTGGCCGGCCGACTATGAAGTGATTTTGATCGACGACGGATCGCGCGATGGCACGTGGCAGTGGATTCGCGAGTTTCACCGCCGCGATCCGCGTTGGAAGTCGATCCGGCTGGCGCGCAATTTCGGCCATCAAACGGCGTTGCGCGTGGGGCTTCAGGCGAGCAGGGGCGATTTGGTGGTGGTGCTCGATGCCGACCTGCAAGATCCGCCCGAGGTGCTTCCTCGGTTTTTCGAGAAATGGGCCGAAGGGTTCGACGTAATCTACGGTGTGCGTCGCGACCGCAAGGAAGGCGTGGTGAAGCGATCGGCCTACTTCTGGTTTTATCGGGTGCTTTCGCTGCTGGCCGACCAGAACATCCCGCTCGATGCGGGCGACTTTTCCGTGATGGATCGCCGTGTGGTCGAAGTGCTGAAACGCATGCCGGAGCGGAAGCCGTTTATTCGAGGTTTGCGGTCGTGGGTGGGTTTTCGGCAAATTGCCGTGCCCTACGACCGGCAGCACCGGGCGGCGGGCGAGACGAAATACAGCATGCGCCGGCTGGTAGGACTCGCGGCCGACGGGATTCTTAGCTCATCGGTCGTGCCGTTGCGAGCCGCCACGTGGCTGGGCGCGATTGTTTCGGTAGTGGCCTTTCTAGGAGGCATTTTCACGCTGTTGATCGGCCTGTTTCCCCGCTTTTTCGCACAGTGGGGCATCGAGCGTGTGGAAGGCACCGTGTCGGTGCTGGTGGCTATTCTTTTCTTGGGG
>WGDQ01000522.1 GCA_015493185.1 Planctomycetaceae bacterium | reverse complement strand
GTGCAAGGCTTTTCAGCACACGAGAAGCGAGCGCCGTGCCGACCTTCTCGGGCCTCTGCGGCCAACGATCACCAGCCGCACGGCCACGCTGTGCTGCCGGCCGGCCCGCAACAATTGGCTGCGGCCGACAGCGCTTTCTGGCACACCGGGGGCTCACGGCTCGGCAACCAAAACCAGCGCCACGGCCTGCCCGAACGGCGTCTGGTTTACCAGCACCGCCGTGGGCCGATCGCTCGGCAACCAGCGGTCGCGCACCACCTCGATCGGGCACTGCGGGTCGGGCTGCTCGAAGTTGCGCGTCGGCGGAACGGCCCCTTGGGCCAGTGCCACCAGGCTACCCACGAGCTCCACCGCCCCACCGCCGGCCAGCAGGTTGCCGAAATAGCTTTTCAGCGCGGTGACCGGCACGCCGGGCAACACTTCAGCCAGCGCTTGCGCCTCGACCCGATCGCCGGCCAAGGTGCTATCGCCATGCGCGTTCACATGGCCCACGTCTTGGGGCTTCAGCTTCGCGGCGTCCAGCGCCTTGCGCACCGCGATTTTCACCGCCTCGCCGTTGGGCTGTCCGTTGGCCGGCGGCGTACAGGCAGACCCCCAACCCGCGATGTGGGCCAGAATCTTCGCGCCCCGGGCCTCGGCATGACGTCGGGTTTCCAACGTCACCACGGCGGCCCCTTCGCCCCGCACTTGCCCATCGCGCTGGGCATCGAAGGGGCGCGGCGCCTGCTCCGGCGCATCGGTGCGGTGCGACAGTTCGTCCATCAAACAGCTTCTGGCCCAATCCAGCGGGTGCAGTCGCGAGCTGGCGCCTCCGCAAAGCATCGCGTCGGCCATGCCGCGCTGGATCACGCTGGCCGCCTCGGCAACGGCCAACAGGCTCGACACCTCTGCGTGGTTCACCGTATTGTTCGGGCCCCGGGCATCGTGAGCAATCGAGATGTGGCACGCCAGCATGTTGGGCAGGTTCTTCAAGAACGTCAGCGGGTAGCCCGCCATAATGCCTTCCCGCGAATACCGCTCGTAGTCGAATCGCCCATCGCGGATGGCCGGCGCGAAACCGGCCACGATCTCGTCGAATTCCGTGCGGATGCGGTCGGCCCCCATCACCACGCCCACCCGCTGCGGGTCGAACGTCTCGGGCGCCCAGCCTGCCTGATCGGCGGCCATGCGAGCCGAGGCCACGGCAAACTGCATGTCGCGCGACATCACCTTCAGGCTCTTGCGGGGCCGTACGTACGCCTTCGGTTCAAAGTCGACCACCTCGCCCGCAATCCGCACCGGCAACGGCGTCGGGTCGAACGACTGAATCATTCGCACGCCGCTTCGTCCTTGCGCGAGCGACTCGGCAAAAGCCTCGATACCCACGCCCACAGGCGAAACCACACCGGCTCCGGTAATAACGATTTGCTGTTGGTACTCAGACACCATGGTCGACTAGTTTTCTTCCAATCGAAGGCCAATCACCCGGCCCTTCGCACGCGGGCGATGCCGCCACATGGCCCACCGGCGGTTTCGGTCCGACGCGAGCATTCGACGCCTTCTGTTTTTTTCTCTTGGCCGATAGCGCTCGATCCAGCACTCCGGCCACCCGCCCCGCGCGGCTTTTGCAGCACCGCCTCAACGTAGCAGCACCGCCTCAACGTAAACGGATGGGTCGCCAAGGGGGCAACCGAAGTGGCCCGCCATCTCCGGTAACCCGGCACATCGGGCCAACCGAACCGTCGGCCGTTTGCTTCGGGGGCCTTGTCTCGGGGGGCCACCGCTTCGCCACCGTTGGCATCGACCGCTTCACCGCACCCGGGGGGCATCATCCACCGGCTGTCGCGGCGCTGTCTGAACGTTTTGTCGGGCAGAAGAAGCCGAAGCTCGACAACCCTCTACCCGGCATCCGGCCAGCACCATGCGGCAAGCAGGCGGCACCATTCGGCCCGGCCCACTCTCAGGCCATCTCGATCAGGCCACACTGTTCGGGCCGCATCGGTCAGGTCGTGCCCGTCAGGCGGCGCTGTCGGCCGGCCGGCCTTGCGACCAGCATCGGGGCAGCACCACGTCGCGGGCCAAACCGAGCCAACGGAGAACGCAAATCGTGATGTACGTCACGTCGAATTCCCACCACTTATGACCATGTGCCGCCGCTCGCTGGTCGGCATGGTGGTTATTGTGCCAACCCTCGCCGTTGCTGATAAGTGCGATGGGCCAGTTGTTCCGACTGTTCTCGCCCGTCCTGTAGTTCTGATAACCCCAGACGTGCGTAAAGCTGTTGATGCTCCAGGTAATGTGCCACACGGCTACGGTGCGAAATACCACGCCCCAGACGAGCAGACTCAGCCCGAACTGCAGCCCCCCTAGCAGTGTGCCCTCGATGAGCCCGCCGGCAACCAGCCCCACCGCGAAAAACGCCAACGCGTGCAGCAGATACACCTTCACCCACGCCAAACGTCGTTCCAGCTTCATGTAGAAGGGGTCTTTCAAAATGTCGCGGGCGTAGCGCTCGTAGGTTTCCAACTTGTTCAGCAGGCGGTTCTCGACCAGCAGCCACCCCATGTGCCCCCAGAAAAAAGTAACCAGCGGGCTGTGCGGATCGGGCCGTTCGTCTGAGTACTGATGGTGCAGCCGGTGAATCGCCACCCAGCGGGCCGGCGTATCTTGCAAGCAGCAAACACCCAGCAGCGCCAGCGTGTGTTCGAGCCACTTCGGCACCCGCAGGCTGGCGTGGGTGAGCAGGCGGTGATAACAAAGGTTGATGCCCAGCGTACCGAATACGTAAAGCCCCAGCACGGCCAGCACCACGCCCGTCCAACTGAACAGCCACGGCAACAGCACCAGCGGCGCCAGGCCGTGCAGCACTACAAAGCTGATGGCATATGGCCAGACAATGCGGTGTCGATCGACCGTTTCCGGATAATCGAGCGAGCCGACCCGCAGCGTCCGCTCCGATGGCTGCTGCGATGCGGCATCGCGCGGGCTCGCCGTATCGTGTCGTATCGTTTCTCCGCCATCGGGCGCCGCAGACGGCTGATCGGCCGGTTGCGAAATCGCCTCTTGCGTACGTTTGGCCTCGGTCGCTCGATCACTGGTTTCGACGCGTGGTGCCATCGTACCTTCCCCGCTCATTCAATTTTTGATTCGTTCGTTTTGGAAAGCTCGCCGCTTTCCACTCCCGGCGCGTGCCCCGTGTCGAAGTTTTCTTGTCAGAAGCGCGCACTCACAGGTGGCCGCGGAAGTGCCGGCCCGGTGTTTTCTCGCCTCGTTAACCCAAAGGCCGGTCGCTGCTACAGCTCGATGCTCGATAAGCGTATGGATCTCAAAGAACGCCGATCCCTTGCGCAGCTCAGCCGGCAAACGGTACGGTTCACCTGGTCACAACACTTTCGCCGCACCGCCTGCCTCCTCTACAGCGCACCGCCCGCCCCACCGTCCGCTCTCTTTTCGTGGCGATTTCTTGCCATCGAAGCCCGAGCAGAAAACCCAACTGAACACGCACCGCAACTGCCCGCGGCGCCGCCAACCAATCGCTGCGCGAAAGCGATCCGCACGCACTTCCCGCACACGCGCCCAGCGATCAACCAAGCGGTGGCCGAATCACGAAATTCTCTTGCGC
>WGDQ01000521.1 GCA_015493185.1 Planctomycetaceae bacterium | reverse complement strand
CAATATGGCTGACGGGCGATGTCGTCGGCGGTAAACAACGCATTGGCTCCAATGGCATGAATGAACCGCCGATCTTCGCCTTCGACGTTGATGATCAGCGTGCCCGAGGTGCCAAGTTCGTCTTGCGAGCGGATGCCACGCGTATCGACACCTCGATCGGCAAGCGTATCGCGGATGAAACGCCCCATCGCGTCGTTGCCCACACAACCAGCCACGCCGACGCCCACGCCGAGCCGTGCCAAATCGATCGCCACGTTCGACGCACAGCCGCCAATTTCCAGCGGCAGCGATCGGCTCAATACCAACTCGCCAGCAGCGGGCAATCGTTCGATCGGTTCGCAAAGGTGGTCGGCAACCAGAATGCCGGCACAAAGACAGTCGAGGTTCAACGGAACGGCTCCTCAATCAGCAACGCACCACGATACGTGACGCACTGGCCTGCCAAATGGTTCACATCGGCGGCAAAGCCTCTCGCGTGCCTTGCTTTGCAACTGATCTCGTGCGGCTTGTGACCCCGATACGAAATGCGGGCACGACGGCAGAACGAAACGAGGCAAGCCAGGAAAAGTGGCGAATGCGGTGTCAGATTGGCGTTGACTTCTCGCCGTCGCATCACCTACGGTTTTGCGGTTTGCCCATCGCCGCTCTCGACGGTGCTCCTCTCTGCTTATGCCAGTGCGATGCGTGCCCGGTTCTAACGCGCCATATGGCTGATTTCCAGCCCCGCGTTGTGTTGGTTGGCAGCACAAACGAGGAGACCTCGCATGCGGCTTCGAGACCAGCGGCGTCGAAGCTTCTTTGCCACGCTCGTTGTGGCAGCCTTGTGGTATTTGCCGGCAGCGGCCGAGGAACCGGCGGCCCGGGTGGCAAGGCTCATTCGCAGCCTGGGCAACCCCGACTACGACGTGCGCCAGCGGGCAACCAGCCAGTTGTCGCATCTGGGCACCGATGCACGGCGGCAATTGGAAGAAGCCGCGCAGCACGAAGACCCGGAGATTCGGCTCCGTGCGCAGCGACTGCTCGAGCAGTTGAAAGTGCGAGAGCTCTGGGAGCCGAGCTGGACCGAGCATCGGGCATCGGAGACGAATGCCTCGGAAATTCTGGCGGCAATCGCCAAACAAACCGGCAATCGCGTCTTGGTTGGTGATCAATACGGCACGTTTCACGAGTGCTCTATCTCGATCGATACCGGCCGCGTGCCCTTCTGGAACGCCATCGACCAGCTTTGCCGTTTGAGCGGCAATCGGGTGCGGCCACACTACGACACGCGCAACCCGGGCCTCGTGGTCGTGGCGGGCGACCCGGGACAGTTTCCCACCGCTTACGCGGGCCCCATTCGTTCGCAAATTCTGAGTGCCCGGCGTGTGTTTATCGAGGAGCTGAGTTACGAAAATCTCGACTCCGAGGTAACCCACACATTCCAACTCAATTTGCAAATGATGTGGGAAGATCGTTTTCGGCTGATCGCCTACCGCTCGGGCGTCGAGGTGATCGATGCCGTTACCGACACGGGTTTTCACCTCTCGGCCATGCAATCGTCGGGCGGTGGCTGGAACGTGTCCAGCCGCGGAACGCGTCAGTTGTCGATGAGCCTGCGTTTACACCCCCCACCGGCATCTGCTCGCCGCTTGCGCGAGCTATCGCTTCGTTGGGAACTGCTGGCCGTTGGCGATTGGGCCACATTGGACGTAACGCGATTGGACAAGGCCGACAACTACTACGCGAGTGCGGACCAACTGCAACTGCAAATGCGCGGCATGAGCATGCCGCGCCCCGGCCGCTACGTGATTACGGCGGTTGTTGTTCGCGACGCGATGCTGCCCGAGCCGCGCGAAACGCTGTTCGAGGAGAACTATTTCGAACTGCTCGACGCCGAGGGCCGCCCGTTCGTACGCAATGGGCAAACCAATCACCTGGCAGATGGAGGCGTGAAATACAAACTGACGTTCACCGCTCCCGAGGCCAACGCCCAACCGGCGCGGCTGCGGCTGCAATATCCCCGCATCCGGTCTCAACGCGCACTGGAAATCACGTTTCACGACGTGCCGCTGCCGACCGCTTCGCCAAAATAGCCGCCGAGTTCGACGGCAAGGCGGGAAAAACGGGCGAAGAATTGCTCCCCTCGTCCGGCCGGCGTAAACTCGTTCTTCGTACGCCCGAAGTGTGTGGCATGCAGGCGAGTAGTCGATATCGCTTGCAATCAGCGGCGGCAGCCGCGGCGGGGGAGCTCAGGCAATGACCATCAGGCAACGAGACCGACAACTCACAGGTGTTCTGCAACTTAGCCGGCGGCGTTTCTTGCACACGGGCATTGCTGCAACGATGTATCCCGCCGCGATCGCGAGCGGTGACCCCACCGCCTCCGAGCCGCAAGTTGCCGAGCCTCGCGCCACATCGGGCGATGTGCGCTGCGAACCATCGTGGGAAAAACGGCTGACCATCCGGGTGTCACCCACCCCTACGTCCGACGCTGACTTGGTGGGCGCGAACGAAAGGGCGATTCAAGCCGCCGTGGACTACGCCGCACGACGCGGGGGCGGCACCGTTCATCTATTGCCCGGCGTGTTTCGGCTGCGCAACGCCGTCTATCTGGCCGATCGTTTGAGGCTGACCGGCAGCGGGGAAAAAACCGTTTTGATCAAGGAACCCTCGTCCGCAAGCCCCCTGATTGCCGATTCCGACTGGTACGATCAGGAAATCACGCTTGCTGATGCGGCAGGTTTTCGCGTTGGCGACGGTGTGGTGCTGGAAACCACCAATCCGCACAATGGCGGGCACGATGTGGTCAAACGCACGCTCGTGGCCCGATCAGGCAATCGCTTCAAGCTCGACCGCGGATTGCGCAAAAACTTCTGGCTTTCCGGAAAGTCGAAAGCCTCGACGCTCTTTCCGCTCCTCTCGGGCGATGGCGTTCGCCAAATCGTGATCGAGAACCTTGTGCTCGACGGCAACCGCGAGGCGAACGACAATTTGAATGGCAACTACGGCGGGTGTATCTTCCTGCAAGATTGCCGCGATATCGCCATTCGCGACGTGACGGCCCGCAATTACAACGGCGACGGCATCAGTTGGCAGATTTGCCACGATGTGATCGTGGAACGTTGCCAAAGCATCGGCAACGCCGATCTCGGTCTGCATCCCGGCTCCGGTTCACAACGGTCCGTTGTGCGAAACAACCTGGTACGCGACAACGGCAACATCGGCGTGTTTTTCTGCTGGGGTGTGCGCTACGGCGTGTGCGAGAAGAACCGCATCGAGGCCAACGGCACGGGCGTGTCGATCGGACATCGCGACACGCACAACCTGATTCGCGACAACGATATCGTCGACAACCGGCGCGTCGGCGTTCTTTTTCGCCCCGAACGGGGCCGAGCGTTCGCGCCCCATCACAACCGTCTGGAACAAAACCGCATTCGCGACAACGGCCCTGCCGATGGTGTTGCCGTGGACGTGCAAGGCGAGGTCGAAGACGTCCGCATCGTGGGCAATCAAATCGAAGAAACACGTCAGCCCATGCAACGCGTTGGAATCCGCATTGGGCCGAAAACGAAAGACATTTATCTGGCAGACAATCGCATCAGTGGCTTTGCCACAATGGTCGACGACCAACGCACCGGATGATGTTCTCGCCAAGCGGCTTCAACTTCCGGCCGGCAAACCGCTGACTTCTGACCCACATTTTTGCCCTTCTTCTGTGATGCGGAGAGCCGATCCGTTTCGCCTGCCCCCGGTACGGCCAGAATGCGTTTTTTTCATTGGGCTGCCAGGCGAAACACCATGTCGTAGCCGATCAGCATCAGCACGGCGTCGATCAGCAAGTGGCTGAACCAGGGCCCCAACAGCGAACCGCTGCGGTGGTAAATCCAGGCCCAAACGGCTCCACCCACGCCCACGCCTAGCGAGAGCAACGTCACCAGCGGCCAATTGGGCGCGAAATAAATGCCCACGAGAATCACATGGTGCGACATGAAGGCCGCACTCGATATCAAAACGGCCGGCAGTGTCGGCACGTAACTTCGCAACCGACCAAATACGAACCACCGCCAATAATACTCTTCGAGCAGCGAATGAATGAGTGAGTAAAACACGGCCAGCGCGACGAAGCGCCAGGGCGTGCCGACGCCTAGATCTCGTACCTTGGCAGCAACGGCGGCCGGTGCGTCGGACAGTAGTGGGCTATGGCGAAACCAAGCGAAATAGGCTGCCGCAGCGACGGCGAAAACCAGGGCGCCGAAACCGACGCCTGCAGTTAGTCCCGCCGTTGTCCATTCGAGACGGAGCCGCTGCTTACGAACTGTCTCTTATACACATCT
>WGDQ01000520.1 GCA_015493185.1 Planctomycetaceae bacterium | reverse complement strand
CCTATGTTCACGGCGAGGAAACGGCCCTTTTCTTATAAAACCTCGCCAAAAGTGCAAGGCGCCTCAAAACGGCACGCCTGGCAATCTCTCAACCAGGTTGCGTTTCTCGTGCGACAGGTTTGTTTTTCCCGCCCTCTGCGGCCGCTTCGCGACCTCGTCGCTTTACACAACTGGCAGTGTCGTCAGCTCCCCGCATGCCATCTGGCGAAAATGACACATCGGGCGGTCGTTCTGCCATAGAAAAGGGTGGTTCACTCGCCACACCGCCGTACATCCTTCTGTGCCGATCAGGGGGTTCACAACCTACCAGAAAACGCCGCTTTCGCCATCATAGGACGCCGCTGCGAATCCAGTGATAGGGCAGGGACGTCTTCACTCTCTCGCAAAATGCATCGCCCGAAGGATTGCCGAGAGGTCCAGAATGCGTCCCACTGATATAAGGCATTGGCATAAGTGCATAAGCAAACGTTCTGGTGGGCCAAGTTCCGACTTTTTTCGATCCGTGCTTTGAAAAGCCGATGCCTTTATGGCGAGTTGCGTGGTGATAAGGATGTGCCTGCGTTGACGATTCGCCCGTCGATGGCCCACAAACCACGAACCCCGCGTAGGGTGGTGCTTGAAACGGCCGTGATCACGTGGTCGGACTTGACGAAAAGCGAATTCCAAAGGCACGCCACATCGGGCCCGACGGCAAAAGGAACCGATCGATTCTGAAAGTCGCGGCATCGCCGGTTGCCAACATACACCACCATCCAAGGTCGTCGGCGCGAACCTTCCGTGCACTGAAACGACAAGAGCACCTCGCCAGAAGGCATTTGCCTAAGATATGGTGCGCCGGCGTAGACCTGAGGATCCAACGGCGTGCGGAGCGCGCGCCAGCGAAACGGGCTATCTGCGCCCACGGGCGCATGACGCCAGTTGTCGCTGAGCGATGAATAAATGATCGCGGGCTTGAATGTTCCGCTGATACCATTGTCTTCGATCGCCACAGCGATTCCTGGTGGATTGCATCGCAATAGCAGTGGCACCGGCATACCGTCGCGATGCCCCGGTCGAAAACTCACCGTGGTCGGCTCGCTCCACGTTTGCCCGTCGTCGCGGCAACGGAGCATTGTGATTTCCTGCTCCGACGACTGCCGGTAGGGCCCTTCGTTGGCAAAGAAGAGTTGGATCTCGCCATCGGGAAGCTGTATGGCAGCCGGTTCCCAGCACCCGTTCTCGAACTCGGTACCTGCTTCGTAGAGTCGCCGCGGCGCGCTCCATGTCGCCCCGCCGTCGTGGCTCGTGCAAACAAGAATCGCGAAGCGATGCCGGCCATCACGTGGTCGCTCATTGAAAAAACACAACAATGTTCCGCTTTGCAAAAGCAGCAATTCAGGGTTTGCGGCCACGCCAACCGCAGAACCCGCAACACGCACGGCTTTGTCGTTCCAGTGGCGCCCGTTATCTGAACTGGTTTCGACCCACACCTGACGCGCTTTTTGATAGCAGCAAAGAATCCTTCCGTCGGCAAGACGCAGCATCCTGCCGTAAACCGCACCCCGTTCAATCAGTACGAGTGTCTGCTCGTCCCAAACAATGGACGCCCGTTGCTCCGCAGCGATCGCTTGCGAGGCAAATGCAAACACACCAATGATGGGAAGGTAAAGCCACCAGCGGAGCCTCATCGTGCGTTGAGCCGAATTGGGGAATAACTCGCGAGGCATTGCAACCGTGCAACCATACGGGAAGGGACGTGTCAGGCGTCTGGGCCGTGACCGATACCAGCCGACGCCACTGTGCGGCTCATGCCAGAACTTCGACACAGGCGGGAAGATCGTTGCGGGGATTGTTGACCAGCGTACTCACCGGGCGGATTTCGAGGTCGACGTTCGCACAGGCAGCCACCAGAGACGCAAGCAACGTTTCGTCGTGCGAGGTGGGGTCGAGCCAACTGGCATAGTCGGCCGGCGAAACGATGACAGGCATGCGGTCGTGCACCGTCCGAAGCACTGCATTGGCCTGAGTTACAACGATCGTGCAGGATTGGATCTGTTCGCCATCGCGCTGCCACTGCTCCCAAAGCCCTGCCAGGGCGAATGGCCGCCCCTCTTTCTGCTGCACAAAGAAGGGCTGCTTCACGCCCTTTTGGTGGCGCCACTCGTAAAAGCCATCTGCGGGAATCAGGCAACGACGCTTGCGAAACGCTTCTCGGAAGGCAGGCTTGCTGGCCACGGTTTCGGCACGAGCATTGATCGTACGAAAGGCGATTTTGGGGTCTTTCGCCCATCGCGGAATCAACCCCCAACGCAACATGGCCATTGTCCGCTTGCCCTGCGACGGATCGATTCGAACTGCCGCAACGGGCTGCGATGGCGCGATGTTGTAGCGAGGTTGAAGGCCGGGCACCTCGTCCAGGTCGAAAAGCGTCGCAATTTCTCGGGCAGAGGCTCGAAGCGTGAAGCGGCCGCACATGTCTGACTGGCTGTCGGATCTGACGATAGGAAAAAAGGCCGGCCGTACGC
>WGDQ01000519.1 GCA_015493185.1 Planctomycetaceae bacterium | reverse complement strand
CTGTCGTTCACAAGGTCGCTGTTCGAGGGCACCGCGCCATGATAAACCCAACGTCGCCGCCAGATAAGCAATCCGGAGTGCGACACCTTACCCCGCACGGTTTTCCCGTGGCCGTGCGACACTCGAAACCCAATCCGCGTCAGCCACGATCCCCGCTGCCCGGCGGTTCACTTCCCACGGTTCCCCGTGTGGCGGCATGGTGATCCTCTTCTGGATCAATCGCCGCCAGCCGCGGCAACGCTGGCAAAAGAATAGTGAATTGCGTCCCTTTTCCCAGTTCGCTTTGCACGAAGATCTCGCCGTTCTGGGCTTCGATGATCTTTCGCGCAATGGGCAGCCCCAAGCCGCTGCCGTCGGGCTTTGTAGAATAGAAGGCCTTGAAGATCCGCGCCCGCGTGTCTTCGTCCATGCCCACGCCCGTATCGATCAAATCCAACGCCACACCGGCCGGCGTGGCCCGGGTTCGAACCACCAACTGCCCACCCTCCGGCATCGCCTGTTGTGCGTTGATCACAAGGTTCAACAAGGCACCGCGGAAGCTTTCACGATCCAGCAGCGTGGTGGGTAGTTCCGCATCGAAGTAGCCAACGATCTCAATGCCCGATTCGATCGCTTGAGGCCGGAAGAAGTCGAGTACGCTTTGCACCTCGCGATTCAGGTCGGTGGGCTCGGGCTTGAACCGCCGCACCTTCGCATAGCTGAGAAAGTTGTCCAGCAGATCCTGCAATCGCCGACATTCTCTTTGAACCCGTTCGATTTTCTGCATGGCCCGCCGATCTCGCGGCGACTGAGCATCGCGAAAATCCTCTGCCATCAGCTCCATGGTCAGGCGGATCGTCGACAACGGGTTCTTGATCTCGTGGGCCAGTTGGCCGGCCAGCGCGGCGATTTCCACGTACTGGTCGACCAATTGCTGCCGTTCGTCGTCCACCATTGGTCCGGGATCAGCCATAAGCAAACCAGTCGACGTCGACGATCACAAGAAGACAAGGAAAAGAAAGAAGGAAAGACGACCATCGACTCGCGCCGAATAAGTCGGGGCCGCTTCTGCCGTTCCGTTGTCCCCAGGCAAGCCGGCATTCACCTTGTCAAGCCGGTCTTGCGCTGTCGGGTACAAGAGGTGCAAGAATCGCCGCGGCCCATACGCTGTTGCCTGAGCGGGCCTGATGAGAAGAGAGAAGAGTATGTGAAGCCCCAATGCCCTCTCATCCACAAACGATACCGCATCCGGAAGCAGCGTGCCTGGAATAACCTTGTCGCGGGCATTTGCCACGAGCAGCCACTGCAAGGTGTCTCCGGTCGAGTTCGTCCGAATCGCCGCTCAAGCCGTCACGATGGTCTCGCAACCAGTCGATTTGAAAGTCATAAGGCCATATCGCAACACCACGCAAGCCAACCAGCGCAAACGCGCACAACATAGACCACGCGCCGCCGCACGCCGCCGGCAGCAAACGCAAACCATCTTGAGACCTGCGTTTGCCGACCGGCTTAAGTTTTTGTGCGGCGGTTTAGCCGTCCGAAGCTGTCGTACCTTCGATCAGAAGATCGGACAATCGGAAAAACATACGCAGCGATCAAGCTGGCTGAAAAACAGGAGACGATCCCTATGAATCTTTCGTCGCCTACCAATCTTTTCCGCTGCTGCTTTATTTGGCTAAGTGGTTGCGTTTCTATGTTTCTATGGCTTACGACTCGGCTTCTTGCGCCGATGCCACGTCCTGCTCTTTTCCTGAGCTTTCCTGGCCGTTGTCGCCGCTTTGGCCCAGTTCCTCTAAGGCGGCCCGGCGGCTGAGTTTCACGCGGTCCTGCTCGTCGATGGCAATCACCTTCACGGGCATAATGTCGCCCACCTTGCAGATGTCGGCCACGCTGCGAACATAGTCGTCAGCCAGCTCGCTGATGTGGCACATGCCGTCTTTGCCGGGCACGATTTCGACAAACGCGCCGAAATCTTTGATGCCCGTCACGCGGCCTTCGTAGATCTTGCCTACTTGAACCGATTCGGTCAGGGCCTCGATCCGGCGCTGGGCATCGCTGGCCGATTGATCGTCGAAGGCCGCAATGGTCACCGTGCCATCGTCTTCCACCTCGATCGTCGTGCCGGTTTCATCTTGCAGAGCGCGAATCGTCTTCCCGCCAGGACCGATCAAGGCTCCGATCTTGTCAGGATTGATCGACAACCGCACCAGCCGCGGCGCCGAGGCCGCAATGCCACCACGAGGTCGAGGAATCGTGGTCAGCATCGCACGCAGGATTTCGATACGTGCTTCGCGGGCCTGCACAAGCGTGGCCCGGATGATCTCTTCGCTGATGCCACGAATCTTCAAGTCGAGCTGAATGCCGGTCACGCCGTTTTGCGTGCCGGCCACCTTGAAGTCCATATCGCCAAAGTGGTCTTCGTCGCCGATAATGTCGGTCAGCAAAGTCCACTGCTCGTCGCTTTCCTTCACCAACCCGATTGAGATGCCGGCCACGGGGTTTGTGATCGGCACCCCGGCGGCCATCAGTCCCAACGTCGCACCGCAAACGCTGGCCATCGAACTCGAACCGTTCGATTCCAGAATGTCCGATACCACGCGAATGGTGTAGGGAAACGCTTCCGGATCGGGAACAACCGGCTTGACACTTCGCTCGGCCAGGGCTCCGTGACCGATCTCACGCCGACCGGGGCCGCGAATCGGCCGGCACTCACCCACCGAAAACGGCGGGAAGTTGTAGTCGAGCATGAACTTCTTCGAGTATTCCTCCATCAACCCGTCCACGCGCTGTTCGTCGCGCGAGGTACCCAGGGTCACGGTTACCAAAGCCTGCGTCTCGCCGCGTTGGAAAATTGCCGAACCGTGCACCCGCGGCAACACGTCAACGTGGCACTCGATCGGCCGCAGCGTCTTTGCGTCGCGTCCGTCCGGTCGCGTGCCGGCGAGAATCAGGTCGCGCACAACCTTTTGTTCCAGGTCGTGCCACACCTTGGCAAACCGGGCCGGGTCCACCGCATCCGGGGCCTCGGGGTCCGGAATCACCTCGGCCAGGGCCTGCTCTTTCAGCTTCTGGCAGGCCTCGGCTCGGGCCTGCTTGCCCGGCGTTTGCTTGGCCGCTTTGAACGGCTCGTAATACGAATTGAGCAGACGCTCGAAAAGCCCGTCGTCTTCGGGAGCTTCATACGCGGCCTTTTCGACACCGACTTTCTGAAACAGCTCTTCCTGCAAGTCGATGATTTCGCGAATGAACCGATGGGCCTCGAGAATCGCCTCGGCCATCGTATCTTCGGGCAATTCGCGAGCGAATCCTTCGATCATCAGCACCGCATCGCGGTTGCCCGAGACGATCAAATCCAGCTCGCTTTCCTCCAGTTCGTCGTGCGTAGGAAACGGAACGAAGCGGCCGTCGATGCGTCCCAACCGTACCGAAGCCAATGGGCCCTGGAAGGGCAGGGGGCTCAGCCCCAGCGCCGCCGTCGCACCATTCATGGCCAACACGTCGGCATCGTTCTGCCGATCGCTGGAAACCACAATGGCCTGCACCTGCACCTCGTCATGAAAGCCCTCGGGAAACAAAGGGCGAATGGGCCGGTCCATCAAGCGGGCCGTCAGAATCTCCTTCGTCGTGGGCCGCCCCTCGCGTTTGATAAACCCGCCGGGAAACTTGCCCGCCGCGGCATAGCGCTCGCGATAGTCGCACGTCAGAGGGAAAAAGTCGATCCCGGGCCGCGGGGGGCCCGTCGTCACCGCACACAAAACCGTTGTTTCGCCATACTGCACAAGACAGCTTCCCGCCGCCTGCTTCGCCAACTGGCCGGTTTCGATCACCAGCTTGTTGGCGCCGATCTGTTTTTCGACGCGTACTTTCAAGATTCTTCCCTACCTATTCCAATAGAATGCTACTCGCGGGAGATCGACGCCCTGGGGTTGAGGGCCCGCCGCCGCCAAAACGCGCCTGAAGCACGCTTCCGGCGCTTTCGGGGTTGCCCTGCAACAGCTCGGCAAGACAGCTCCAGAAAAGCCTGAAACGCTCACGGGCGCGGCTCGAAAAGGTCAGCGGGGCGCCCGAAACGGCGAAATGCCCGAGCCCGTCGGCGCGCAACCACTAACCCGCAGCAGGATGGCCGGTATCGCAGCTTCCCCTGCATGGCGCAGAACCAGAACGTCCCGCCTGCGGGCAAAACGACCGACCAAAACGGCAAGAGGTGGCTATTTGCGGATATTGAGGCGCCGAATGATGTCCAGATATCGCTGCGGATCCACCTTACGAAGGTAGTTCAGCAAGCGGCGGCGGCGACTCACCATCATCAGCAGGCCGCGCCGGCTGGCGTGGTCTTTCTTGTGCGATCGCAGGTGCTCGGTCAACTCGCTGATTCGTGTCGTCAGAATTGCGATTTGAACTTCCGGGGAGCCCGTGTCGTCATCGCTCCGCTTGAAGTCGCCGATCAGTTCCTGTTTTCGCTCTTTGGTAATAGCCATCTGTGACCGCGTTTCCTAAAACGTTGGTCGGCCCGTACTCTTTCGCGCCGAGACCTACCGACCGATTACGCCTTTTTTCGTCCCCGGGACTTCTCCCAAACCAAACCTTATCAACAACTTGTCGCCAAAATTATAGCCATTCAATCGAATCAGTCTATCAACTGGCCAATGTTTTGCAACGGCTAAAACCCATTAGGCCAACACCGCATCAGGGGCTGCCTGTTGGGAAACGCCGCGCTACTGCGGTATCAAAACGGCGGCCAGCATGCGTTGGATCGACTGCCACGGCCCCGCAGCCCACTGTGGCCAGCGATTTCCGGCTGGTCCGCATCCGCGGCCGGGACAGCATTTCGCATCCCGGCGTCTCAGCGCCGCAGCCGTTTCAGACCCTCTACGACCCCCACGCCACTTGGCTGCGCCACGTTTTTTCCGCTTTGCGGCCACGGCGTGGTTGCGGTGTGGCATTTCAACGCAAAATGCACCCGGATCGGGCGGCGCCTCCACGCGGAAAGCTGCGTGGGGGGCCCGTTGTCTTTCTTGGCAACGGCGTCAGCGGCGATGGGTGGTTCCTGCCGATGCCCGTTGGGCCACGTTTTCCGGTTGAAATCGAACCACGTCCCACGCCAACCCGAATCGTTCCATCAACCAAATGGTCCAATACGTGACGTCGATTTCCCACCACCGGTGACCACATTGGGCGCAGCGCTGGAACGCATGATGGTTGTTGTGCCACCCTTCACCATAGGTCAGCAAGCCAACCCACCAGAGGTTGCGGCTATTGTCGGTCGTTTCGTAGTTGCGATAACCCCAAATGTGCGTGGCCGAATTTACCAACCACGTGGCGTGCAACACGTACACCAGCCGCACGAACATGCCCCAGAACAATAGTGACAGGCCGGTGTACCAATCCCACACCAGGTAGCCCAGCAAAAACAGCCCGGCCCCCAGCACGAAATACCAGACGAGAAATGTCCGGTCGAGAAACCGCATGAATCGCTCCTTCATCAGATCAGGAGCGTAGCGGCGATACAGTGCGTCGACGTAGTCCCGATCCAACCGTGGCAGAAACCACAGCATGTGGCTCCACCACGCCCCATGACGCGGCGAATGCGGATCGCCGTCGCGATCGCTGAAAGCATGGTGCCGCCGGTGCATGGCCACCCAATTGATGGGCGAGCCCTGTCCCGCCAGTCCGCCTAGCAGCGCGATCACCCATCGCACAGGTCGAAACGTGCGGAAGCTGCCGTGCGTCAGCAGCCGATGGTAGCCCAGGCAAATGCCCACTCCGCCGGTGAGCCACCCGAGCAGCAACGTGGCAAGCACGCCCTGCCATGTGAAGAAGAACGGCGCGGCCAGTGCCCCGAGATGAATAACAATCAGCCAAACGGCCACCGGCCACTCGATGCCCTGTTCCCAGCGGTGGCGGATCCACTCTCTCGCCTGATCCTTGGCCTCGCTGATGTCGGCCAATTTCGCCGATGCCAACATCGCCGCCTGTTCTCGCAGCGAGGGCGCGTCCGTAACAGCGTCGGCCGACGGCATGTCGGCACGCTTTTCGTTTTTATCCTGGTCAAACACGATAATTCACACTCCTGTCGCCAACCCATTCCATACGACAACACACAACAAGCCCGCGCTGCGAGCACAGCGGCATATCGCTGAAAAAAGAACAATCCACAAAACGTTCGGCTCGCGTTCACAGCCCTGCAATGGCGACATACGGTGGGCCGCGATGCCTTCAAATCCCTACTGATTTGGTTCGGCATGATTCTAGGGCACTTTAAGCAATCGGCAACCTCAGGCAAAGACGAAATCGGGCCCGATGCCTTCATTTGGCCGCAAGGGCGGGTCCGGCAAACTCGCAAACTCGGTCGATTGCGCCGTCCCATTGCCGATCGGCAACGCGGCAGGCGCTCTGATGTACGGTTCGTTGCTGCACGATCGGTCGCAGCCGGCTCATGCATCGCTTTGCGGCTCTCGCCCCAACCGCACACTCGCGTCAAAACCGGCACGACCGCCTGTGCGGTTCTGGATGCATCGGCCCTGTGGGCATGCGGCACCACCGTAAGATTCCTCTATCTCCTCATCTCGAAACGTGGTCCCCGACTGCGAAGCCCGCCGTCGGGACATTGATCGCAGACGATGCTCAACCACCAACCACGCAACGAGTAATCATGCTGCGAAACGGTGCCGGGCTATTGATGCCGCCTCGGCCGCATCCTACGATGAGCCCTCTCCGGAGAAGTTCGATAAATTTGAAAAGCGCAACGACAGGAACGCCCCGCGTGCGACCTGCTGCACGCTTTTTCCAGCGATGCCGCACGCTGCTATATTGTTGGGCACCTGCCGTGACAGCGCTTCGCAAACCCCGCAAATCCGATCCCATCGGCCGAGGAAATCGAGGCCATAAACCGGCTGGCAATTCAGAATGCCTATTCGCACGATGGCCGCCTCGTATTGGCTGGTGTTTTTTTGGAAAGTTTTTTTCTTTTTCAAAGCCCTCATCAGACAGCGCAGGCCACAGTGGCCTTGCGATGGCGAAAATCGGTTTTCAACAAACCCATTGGTTTCGACGTTTCGGCAAAGGCTTCGATTGTGTTCTAGCTCGCTATTGATTGGACTCTGGCACGCTGCCATCGTCGCAACGGATCGACCGATTGGGGAAATCGACTGATCGGGGAATAAGAGAAGGGGAATAAGAAAAACCGAATCGCCTTCAGCACACGCCGGCCATTCTTCCAAACCGTTTTGCAATCGAGAAAGAGAAACAGACAGAGACTTGCCATGAGTGATGTGATTCGCACCGAAAAGCACGACGACGTTCTGGTCATCACAATTGATTCTCCACCGGTCAACTCGCTCAGCCGCAAGGTTGTCGAAGGCTTGGCCAGCGCGGTCGAAGCGGCCAATCAGGACGACTCCGTCCGGGCCATCGTCATTACCGGAGCCGGTGGCCAGTTTGTCGCCGGAGCCGACATTGGCGAATTGCAGAAGGCGGCTGAAGACCCCAAAGCCGCGCAGCTCGGTGGCGACCTGGCCGACTCGCTCGAAAACATCGAGGCCAACGCCAAGCCTGTGGTCATGGCCATCGACGGTTTCGCGCTGGGCGGCGGCCTCGAGCTGGCCATGGCAGGGCATCGCCGCATTGGCACCACCCGCTGCCGTCTCGGTTTGCCTGAATTGCGACTGGGTCTCATTCCCGGCGCCGGCGGCACGCAGCGTTTGCCGCGACTGGTCGGCTTGCAGAAGGCAATCGAAATGATGCTCACCAGCAGCGAGCTGCGGGGCAAACAGGCGCTCGACGAGGGGCTGATCGACGAGCTGGTCGAACCTGATGAGCTTCTGGATGCGGCCATTGCCGCGGCCCGCAAATTGGCCGCCGGGCAGCTCGAGCCGGTTCGCGCATCGCAAAAAGACGACAAGCTCGGCACCCCGGAAATGGCCGAACAAATGGTGCAAATGGCCAAGGCCATGGCCGGCGACAAAATCCGCAATCTCGTGCATCCCGACTACTGCCTCGATGCGATTCTCACTGGCGTCAAAGAAGGCTACGCGGCCGGCTTGCAACGCGAACGGGAGAACTTCCTCAAGTGTCTCGAAACACCGCAAGCCGCGGGCCTGATTCACATGTTCTTCGCCACGCGCGAAGCTCCCAAAGTGCCCGGCGTCACCGATCAGGGCTTCGAACCGGCGAAGATCGAAAAGGCCGCCGTGCTCGGCGGCGGCACCATGGGCAGCGGCATCGCCACCTCGTTGCTTTACGCCGGTGTGAACGTCGTGCTGAAGGAAATCAACGACGAAGCCGCCGAGGCCGGTCGCGGACGAGTCGACGCCAATCTGCAATCGCGACTCAAGAAGGGCAAACTCCGGCAAGAGAAATACGACGACATGATGTCGCGCCTTTCCCTGCAAACCGACTATGCCGGCTTCGACCAACTCGACATGGTGATCGAGGCCGTGGTCGAAAACGTCGACCTCAAGCAGCAGGTATTCGAAGACCTGGAAAAGGCGACCCGCGACGATTGCATCTTGGCCACCAACACCTCGACCATCGACATCAAGGTCGTGGGCCAGCGCACCAAGGCTCAAGATCGCATTCTCGGAACGCACTTCTTTTCGCCGGCCCACATCATGCCATTGGTCGAAATCGTCCGCAGCGACCAAACCAGCCCGCAAACGCTCAACACCGTAATTCAACTGGCCAAACGTTTGAAGAAAACGCCCGTCACGGTGGGCAACTGCGTCGGCTTTCTGGTCAATCGCATCTTCTTTCCCTATGGTCAGGCGGCCGGGTTGCTCGTCGACCACGGCATCGACCCGTATCGTATCGACCAGGTGATCTACGATTTCGGCATGCCGATGGGGCCCTTCCGCATGTCCGATCTGGCCGGGGTCGATGTGGCGAAGTTCGCCGGCGGCATCATGGCCGATGCCTATCGCGACCGTACTTATCTCTCAACCCTGGTCGATCATCTGTTCGAGGCCAAACGATTCGGCCAGAAAACCGGCGTTGGCTACTATCGCTATGAAAACGGCAAAGAGGCCAAGCCCGATCCCGAGTTGGCACAATATGTCGAAGCAGCCCGCCGCGATGCCGGCAATCCTCCGCCCCTGGATATCGACGATCAGGAAATCGTCGAGCGCGTTTTCTTTGGCGTGGTCAACGAAGCCTGCCGCTGCTTAGAGGAAGGCATTGCCATCCGGGCCTCGGACATCGATGTGGCCAGTGTGATGGGCATGGGCTTTCCACCGTATCGGGGCGGCGTGATGAAATGGGCCGACATGCTCGGTGCGAAGTACATTTACGACAAGCTCTCCGCCTGGCACGAAGCCCACGGACCGCTTTACGCGCCCAGCGAGCTGCTGGCCTCAAAAGCCGCCTCGGGCGAAAGCCTGTTAAAATAAGGCTCCGCTTGTCGGCGAATTGGCCAAAGCGCTGCGGGATGCGCGGGGGGCGTCAATGCACCGGAATGACGCAGGTCGAAGCCGTGCTTCACGGTGAGCGCAGGCCGTCTTGCAGGCAATCAGGTGGCCGCCCGACTTTCAGAAGGTGTCTTCAAAATCCAATTCCGGCTTCGATCGCGAGCAAGCCGACCGGCTCGTCGTCGGTCTGCATCGACCCGTCGAAGGAGGATTCGCCTGCTTCGCCCTCCGTGATATGAATCGCCTGCTCACAATCTCGGGCCTGGAAGCGAGCCTGAAGGCACCTTCTGATCAGGAGCGACGCCATGTGCGACACGTTCGTCGTTGTCCAGCAAGATCGGGTGCTGTTTGCCAAGAACTCCGATCGCGATGCCAACGAGGCGCAGTTGCTCGAATGGCATTCGGCCCAACACCACCCAGCCAACCAGCGCCTGCGGTGTACGTGGATCGACATCCCGCAGGTTGGCTACACGCATGCGGTACTCATTAGCCGCCCTTTCTGGATGTGGGGCGCTGAAATGGGAGCCAACGAGCATGGCGTGGTGATTGGCAACGAGGCGGTTTTTACCCGCGAGCCGTATGCCGAAACCGGCCTGACCGGTATGGACCTGGTGCGGCTGGGGCTCGAACGCGGCGCCACGGCGGCTGAGGCCGTGGAACAAATTGTCGAATTGTTGGAAACCCACGGCCAAGGCGGTGGGTGCGGTTATGAGAACCGGCGCTTCACCTACCACAACAGTTTCCTGGTGGCCGACGCGCAGCAGGCCATTGTGCTGGAAACGGCCGGGCGTCATTGGGTGACCGAAACCGTTTCGCACGGGGTCCGTTCGATCTCCAATGGGCTGACCATAACCGACTTCGCCCGTCGCTATGCCGATCCGCTTCGCGGTCGAGTGGCCGCCTGCGACGTGCGTCGGATGCGCACCTCGCAGTTGGCGTCCGAAGCCCGCGGCGTAGGCGATATGATGCGAGCGCTTCGCGACCACGGTGCCGGGCACGACGTGCCTCACTACCGTTTGCTCAACGGCGGGATGCACGCGCCTTGCATGCACGCTGGCGGCTGGCTGGCCGCCTCGCAAACCACGGCCTCGTGGGTTGCCGAAATCACGGCCGATCATGCCGCCCATTGGGTAACCGGCACATCGGCGCCGTGTACCAGCCTGTTCAAGCCCGTCGATGTCGAACAGCCGCTTGATTTGGGCCCCCCGCCCACCGATCGCGCCGATGCCCATTCGCTCTGGTGGCGAGGCGAACGGCTGCACCGCGCTACGATGCGCGACCCGGCCCGACTGTGGCCTTTGTTCGTGCCTCAGCGCGATCGGCTGGAGCAACGCTGGATTGCCGACCCGCCCGATCCGGAAGAAGCCTTCGTCGAAGCCGACCGCTGGCTCAACGAGGCGATCGCCAAGGTGGAAGCCGAACCGGCGGCCGATACGCGCCCTTTCTGGGTGCGGCGCTACTGGGCAAAGCGCAACCGCCTGGCCGGATTTCCACCACCCGCCGGCGACGTTGCCGCCGCCTCGGCCCCCCCCACGTCAACAGCGGCCCACGATTCCCAAACCGCATAATGTCAATGCCCGCCACTTCCAGCATCCGGCATTCACTGCGTGGCCGGTCGCCGCTTTCGGTTGCGGCGAACCTGCCACACGACCAGCGCCAGTTGCCCCGTTGCTAGCAGCACTATTGCCGACGGCTCTGGCACCGCGGCGAATTCGACAACCAACGACCCGCCCCCCTCGAGCCACACGCTGCCGTACGCGCCGTAGTTGGCAAACGCCAGCGGTGAGCCATCGAGCATGGCGGCCACAATCGCCCCGCGGCCGAAAAACCGCAACTCCGTGTCGGGCATCAGCCCGTCGGCCGATACGGTGGCCGCGATCGTCTCTGCGTTGTCTAAAGCCAACGAGATCGTCAGCGGGTCCGACGATTCCAATACCTCGGCGCCGTCCCACACGAGCAACGTTCCTTCAGAAAGCATGGCGCCCTCGAGTGCCGCCCCGTTCCATCGGGCGTAAGCATAAGTGGCATCACTCGTAAGGCGACCCACCGTGCGCGTGGTTGCCGCGCTCTGTGTCAGAATCGTATCGATCCATCCCTCAACCAGGTGCTCCACTTCCACGGCAAGCAAATCGCTCGCCGTGGCCAACTGCGTGATATCGAGCATCGAGCCGCTGCCCGCCGTGCCGGTTTCCAAAACACTCAAAAATAAGCCATCCTCAGCAGACATCGTGGCGGTCATCCGCTGCGTCGGCTCGAACTGGTTGAACGTCACGTGCATCCACAGCGAATCGGTCGACAGCGACATCGGCGCCGTGGCGAAAAGATGTTCGATCACCTGCGCCCCGTCGTGCTCCCAACGCACCTGCATCTCTTCGGGCGTGTTGAGCAGCACCGTCTGCGTTCCCCGACCCACGAGATTGAATCCGTAGTCGTGCACCGCGTCGCTGAGCATGCGGTCTGAAACAACGAAGTAATCTTCGCTTGCAAAAGCCATGCTCCGCCGCACCTCGGTTTCCCGATATTGCATCGTCAGCGTTGAAAAGTCGCTCGTTCCCCGATAGTCGCCACGCTCCGTGGCATCGAGACGGTTCGTGTGCACGAAATCTTCCGGTCGCATCCTTCGTCCCTGGCTATCGGCACCCAAGTCGCCATCGACCAGCACCACGTTGTGCCACTCAGGACGCTGCGGTTGGAAGCCCGCCGGCGAGTTCGATAAGTCGTCGCGATCGTAGCCCGGAGCGACGAGAATATACTTGCCGCGGGCCGCGAGCAGAATTTCGCCCGTGTCGTTGTGGCTGTGAAAGGCCGGTATCACCAAATCGATCGGCGGCTCATGAAACTCGACCGCCGGACTGTCGATGCCTGCTGAGATGGCCAGGTAGTCGCTGGTCGCGCTCCAGTTCTGACGAAACACCGATACATGGCTCTGGCCTTCCGACAAAAAAGTGGGCGACCGGCCCGGGTCGGCGGGCGTCGGTGTGTCAAAGTCGGTCAATGCGAAAAAAGTCGAGTACGTCCCGTCGTTGTTCAACGCGTTGGTGGCTCCCAGCCACGGATAGGGAACAGGACTCAAGTTGTCGCGATACCAGGCGATGTCGCTTTGCATATCGCTCGGCGCACCAGCCGAAAGCAACGGAAGCGGCACGGCCCGAACCAGCCCGTTCGACACATTCGGCATCGTCCCGTCGGGCAAGCGCAAACCGATCGACATGTCGACGTACGGCCGCAGGTTCTCGTAGAGGTCCACGCCCGAGCCTTGCTGATAAGCACGGGCAAACAACGCCACGTGCCGCAGCGTGTAGCTCAAGTAGTGTCCTTGACTATCGGTAAACCAGCCGTCGTCGGTTGTGCTGTAATCGAAATGGCCTTGCAGGTCAGAAAGCCCCTCGTCCAGCAGCGCCTGATCTCGCAGCATCACGCCGGCCAATGCCCGTGTGGCGCCTACCTTGGCCCGGGCGTTGCTGTACGTTCCATTGCCGTTTCCTAGCCCCTGAGCTTTGGCCAGCAGCCGCGACTCGATCGTTGCACGGGTTGCCGCCGGCAAGTCGCTCAGCGGCGCACCACGAATGAAGTCGTAGGCAGACAAGTAGCTGGTGAGCACTTCCGGACGTGTGATGAACGTTCCCTGCTTCAAATCCAGCACGAGCAAAATGTCGACGGCTTTTTGCAGATCGGCCGCGTTGCCCGTCATGGCATAGCGCAACGCAGCAGCCTGCGCAATGCTGGCATCGCGGGCCGATGTGGTAAAGTCGGTCGGCGGCGCCCCGCTCGGCGATTGATTGGCCCGCGACTCGATGTTGGCTTTCCACACCGTTTGATCGGCACCGGTGGGCGTCATCCACTGCGACGCCAGCACGTTGAGCCGGTCGCCCAGTATCAACGACGCCGTTGGCGTCGTCGGCGGCAACACGCCGGTGGTCGAGCCGATCGACATCTGCCCCCACGCCGCACGATGCGTTGCAGCCACCGTCACGCCGAAGACGCCGCACCACAGTGCCACGCACAACGCCCCTCTCAGGCGACGTCTGAAAGCCATCATTCTGTCCGCCTTCTTCCCCGTTGCCATGCCGGTTTTCTCGCTCCGTATCCGTCGTGCTCTGCATGCCCGTCGCGTTGCAACTCTCAGCCGCACAGCGTTCTGAAACCGCATCGCTCCCGCGTCGGTTGCATGCCCTGTGTGCCCACTCGGTATCGTCCGGGCCGGTCGCCTGGGCGGTGCGGTCGGAAATCGGCCCACATTCGCGCTGCTCGGCGCCGCTTTCCGAACGGCTTCACGGCAACATCATCCACTTCGTTTGTTGGCTAACTGTTATTTATAACCACCACCATGCCATGCCGCACATTGGCTCGATGAAAAGACCGCCTTTTCGGGGGAAATCTCTCATCGTGGTTACCGCACCGATGCCGAATCGTTTGCTGCACCGCAGGCGGTTTGCTTGCGCGTTTCTCCGGCAGCGTTCTGTTGCTCGCCGAAAAAAACAGGAGTAGCCGTTTCCAGAAGAGCTTGCCGGAACCAAGTCGAACAACCGGCCTGCAAACGTCTCGCACCTGAGGGAAATCAAGCGGTGACGCAACTCCGACGCAACTCTACGGCGTTGCGAGGGAACTACGGCGAAAAAGCCCCGTTCAAAAACATCTCGCCCGATCGGGGTAGGGCGCGACGTCAACGGCATGTCGCCCGATCGTAAGCTCTACGGCGCCGTCGCGATCGGTATGGAAGACCCGAGCGCCGAGGTTCGCATAACCACGCATCAAGGCAGCAGCCTCGTGCCAGCGGTCGCCGCTGACGACCACAATTTGCGGACGAGCCCAACGAGCCAGCGCGCGAAAGTCGGAACGTCGGCTGCCGTGATGGGGAGCGAGCAGCACATCGCATCGGATGGGTTCTTCGACAAGCAGGGCGCGCAACCCGTTGGCTTCCAAATCGCCGGTCAGCAAAATCCGACGACCTTGATACACGATCAGCAACACCAGGCTATTGGCATTGTCGCTGCCCAACACGCCTTGCCGCGTTGGGTGCAATGCTTCGATGGCCACGTCGCGCCCCGCCTTCAGTCGTTGCGGTGCCAGCAACACCCTCTGCCGCACTCCCGCTTGCTCCAAAGCAAGACGCAACTGTTCGACGGCTTCCGAACGGCTTTCGTACATCATGGGCGATGTATACACAGCACCGATGGAAAAGCGTTCGAGCAAACCGGGCAGCGCGTTGTAATGATCCACATCGGCATGCGACAGCACTACCGCGTCCAAATGGCGAATGCCGCGATGCCACAGAAACGCGGCGATCTCACTGGCACAGCGGTCCGGAGCGCCCAATCGGCCGGCATCGTAGAGCAAGGTTCGCCCGTCGGGCAGTTCGACCACGGCAGCCAAACCATGCCCCACGGAAAGAAATGTACACCGCAGATCGTGCGCTCCGTTTCGCTCGTAATCGACCGACGCGGCCAGCAGGCCCAAACCAACCCACGCAAACGCGCACGCCACCAACCAACGATACGAAACCCTCTCACGACAAAACATCCACACGGCGCCGAGACCGCCGTAAAAACCAATCAGCCACCACCCCGGCACGCCAGAGAGCCAAGCATGGCTCCAAGGCCATGCGGCCACGGTTTCTACAAGCCCGCCAATCGCTATCAGTGCAACCCGCATCATCCAGGCAGCACCGGCGCCGAGCACCGGAATCAACCATCCAAGCGTTAGTGTGGCAAACCCGCTCAGCAGTACCACGCTCACCGGCGCCAGCAGCACAAGCGTCAGCAGCGGGGCAAGTGGCGAGAGCAGATGAAACCGTTCGATCACAAGCGGCGCGGTCACACACCACACGGCCACGGAAGCTGCCAACAATCGCAAGCTACCGCCAAGGGCGCGAAATGTTGCCCGACGGAGCCACCTTTTCCAGGTGGTATCCGGTTCTTCGGCGTCGTCGGCCATCCACCGTGCCAGCAGATCGTCGTCCCACCGTTTCGAAATCGCAATCAACACGGCAACGGCAACGAACGAGAGCTGAGCACCGGTGCTGAAAAGCGTGGCCGGATGCATTGCAACCAATACCACCGCGGCACCGCCCAGCGTGTTGACCGACCATGCAACGCGACCCAACAGCCGCGCCAGGCAGTAGGCCACAATCATTACCGCCGCCCGCACCACCGACGGCTGACCACCCACCACCGCCGCGTACAACACGCTGCAACATGCCGTGGCCACCAGCGCCACACGTTCGGGCAGCCATCCCAATCGCAACAACCAAAGCCACACCGCGGCAAACAATCCGACGTGTAGTCCTGAGATCGCCAACAAGTGCAGTGTCCCGCTGCGCGCGAAAGCCTCGATGCGCGCACGTTCCACGTCGCGTCGCCGCCCCAGCAGCAACGCCGCCGCCAAGCGTTTCTCGGCCGGATCGAGCGCGCGGCGAAGTGTTCGCTCCCCCACAATGCGCACATGGTCGAGCCAGCGCCGCAGCGACCACCGAGTGCCCGCCCGCACCACGCGCACCGCATCGGGATAGGCCGAAAACAACCGGCACAATCGCCGTTGACGTTGCTCGTAGGCGGCCGCATCGAAGCCACCTGGGTTCATGGCCGGACGCGGTCGGACCAGCTTGCCGAACACGCGCACGCGGTCTCCGGCCCGCACGCCCAGTACGTGACCATCTACATCGAGCAGCACGCGTCCTGTCGCCCGCCGCCACGCTCGGGCATCGCGAACGCGCACCACGCGCAGCGGCACGCGGCTGCGTTCCCACGATGGCACGGCACGCAGCGGATTTCGTGGCGGAGCCGCCAATCGCTCCGGAGCGGTCCGTGCCACAGCCTCCAAGCAAACCGGCGCCCCGGCATATCGCGGAAACTGCCCCAGATCATCG
>WGDQ01000518.1 GCA_015493185.1 Planctomycetaceae bacterium | reverse complement strand
CTACGAGATCGTGGTGGTGGCGTTTCTGGGAACCGAGTGCCCTCTGGCGCGTTTGTATGGACCAAGGTTGCAGGAACTGGCCGATGAATTCGCCGATCGCGGCGTGGCCTTTTTGGGCATCGACTCGAACCGGCAAGATTCGATCACCGAATTGGCCCATTACGCCCGCGTACACGATGTGCGTTTCCCACTGCTGAAAGATGTGGGCAATGTGGTGGCCGACCAATTCGGCGCGCGGCGAACGCCCGAGGTGTTTGTGCTCGATCGCCAGCGCAAGATTCGCTATCGCGGCCGGGTCGACGATCAATTCGGCCTGGGCACCACGGTCGGCTATGCCAAGACCGAAATTCGCCGGCGTCATCTGGTTGAAGCCATCGAAGAGCTGCTGGCGGGCAAACCGGTAAGTGTGCCATTCACCGAAGCACCGGGATGCATCATCGGCCGCGTGCGGCCCACCAACGAGAGCGGCACGGTGACATATGGCAACCAGATTTCGCGCATTTTGCAGAAGCATTGCGTCGAGTGCCATCGCCCCGGGCAGATCGCGCCGTTTGCTCTTACCAACTACGAGGACGTGGTCGGCTGGGCCGAAATGATCGAGGAAGTGGTGCGCCAGCAGCGGATGCCGCCCTGGCATGCCGACCCGCATTATGGCACGTTCAGCAACGACCGCAGCATGAGCAGCGAAGAGAAGGAACTGATTTATCAGTGGGTGGCCGACGGCGCGCCGGCCGGCGATTTGTCGCAGGTGCCCGAGCCGATCGAATATCCGGAAGGGTGGCAACTGACCGAGCCGGAAGAGGTTTACTACATCGACGACGAGCCGTTCACCGTGCCGGCCACGGGCGTGGTGGAATACCAGTACTTCATCGTCGATCCGGGCTGGAAAGAAGATCGTTGGATTCGCACGTCGGAATGCCTGATCGACAACCGGCAGGTGGTTCACCATGTGTTCGTGTTCGCCGTGCCGCCCGAGGCCAACATTCCCTCGTGGGATGGCCCGCGTCCTGAAAGCGATGGCATCAGCGGCGGTGGCAATGGCAGCTATCTGATTGGCGGGGCCGCGCCGGGCACACCGCCCACGGCGCCTTCGAAGCCGGGAATGGCCACCTTTGTGAAGGCCGGTACGCGGCTGCTGTTTCAAATGCACTACACGCCGATCGGGCGCGACGTGAAAGACCGCACTTGTGTGGGCTTCACGTTTGCCGATCCCTCGGAAGTGACGCAAAACGTTCGCGTGAACATGGCCATCAATCTCACGTTCCGCATTCCACCGGGTGCCAACGACTATCCGGTCGAGGCGTTTCGCAAGTTCGATCGCGACACGTTGATCGTAACCATGGCGCCGCACATGCACCTGCGGGGCAAGTCGTTCCGCTACGATCTGGAGTATCCTGACGGCTCGGTGGAAACGATCTTGAACATCCCGCACTACGACTTCAATTGGCAGAATATTTACTACCTGGCCAAACCCAAGTTCGCGCCGGCCGGCACGCGGCTGCACTGCTACGCCACGTTCGACAACTCGGAAGACAACCTGGCCAATCCCGACCCGACGGCCGAGGTGCGCTGGGGCGAGCAAACGTGGGAAGAAATGATGATCGGCTGGTTCATGGCCACCACCGACATCGAACCGGAAGACCGGCCGCCCGGCTATTCGCGAAAGCAGCACTTCCTGACAACGATCGAGCAAAAGCCGCCACGCATTTCGAAGCTGCTGGTGCGCGCGGCGCGCGCGGCGCACCACTCGCCCTTGGCCATGCAACGTTTCTCGCGGCGAATCAGCAAAATGATGCCGCAGGTCGACCGCGTGTGCATCAGCACGGTCGACGACGGCCAACTGCGTTTCTTGCAGGTCGAGCAGTCGCCCGTGCTGCACTATTGGCTGGGCCGCACGGAGCGGCACTTCGATGCCGACACCGCGGCGCTAGCGAAGCTGATCGCGTCGGCTGAACGCGAGCCGACCGTTTACCCCGATCTGAGCCAGCAAACGGCACCGGACCTGAAAACGATGGCCTCGAAAATGGCCTCGAGCGTGCATGTGCCGGCCAACGTCGACGGCAAGACGGTGCTGTTCAGCTTCTGGAGCCGCGATGCCGACGCGTTTCCGCCCGAGGCGGTCGAACTATTGCAGCAGATCGTTGAAAAGGCGCATCCCACTCAATAGGCGACATGCGACCTTTTTAGCAAGCGGCCCGGTGTCGTCGGCAGGGATGGCACCGGGCCTTTTTTTCGTCGGCAACCAAGGGGACAGCAATGCGGCACGATCTTGCCGGCACAAAGCTGCTTTTCTTGCGGCCCGCGCACGTCGGCCGACGGCTCTCGTTGCGTGCGGGGCGGCACTCTTTGGTGCCGACAACCGGACGGCACCGCGAGTGCTTTGAAGACCGCCTTCTTAATCGGGCGGCTCATCATCCGAAAGCAGCACCTTGATCGGGTTGCCCACGCGCTCGATGGCTGTGACAAAGGCCTCTTGGGCCTGCTGAAAGGAAAAGCGGTGCGTGATCAGCGGCGAAACGTCGATGCGGCCCGAGACGATCATATCGAGCGCCAGCGGCATGTCGCGTTGCACGTCGGGATGCACCGAGCCGATCAAACGCAGGTTTTTGCGGAAGAACTCCCAAACGGGAAAAGGATACGTTTCCCGATCGGGCACGCCGAAGAGCAACACGGTTCCGCCGCGACGGCAGAGCCCAACCGCTTGATGGAGCGTTTCGTGCTGATGGCCCACGGCTTCCACCACCAGATCGGCCCCGCGACCACCGGTCCAATCGAGCACGGCCTGTTGGACGTCGTCGCGGTCGGGGTTCAATACGTGCGTGGCTCGCATGCGACGGGCCGCTTCCAGCCGGTAGTCGAGCCGGTCGATACCAATCACGCGGCGCGCGCCCATGTTGGCCAACACATGGTCGAATAGAAGACCGATCGGGCCTTGGCCAATCACCACCACGTCGCGATCGAGCAGATTGGGCAGCTTTCTGGCGGCCCACAGAATGGTGCCTAGCGGTTGCGCCAGAATCAGATGTTCGCGGGGCTCGTGCTGGGGCAGCGGCACCACCATGTCGGCCGCCGCCAAAAAGAACTGACTCAGGCCGCGCTGATCGGGCGGAATGGCCAACACGCGATCGCCGGGCACCAGTCGCGGCGCGTTGCTTTCGACCACCGTGCCGATGATTTCGTGCAGGCTATCGCCGACGGGCCGTGGAAACGACACATTGAACGCCCCACCGAGGAAGCGGGGAAAATCCGACGCGCACAGCACGCCCGCTTCGAGACGGACAAGCACGGCATCGCCTTCCAACTGATCGAGACGGGGCAGGGGGGCATCGACGATTTGAAGTTGGCGGGGCGCAACGATGTGCGCGGCTTTCATCGTGGTCATGGCGATGGTTCACAAAGGTTACGCTTCAACGCAGGGGAGGGCGTGCATTCTAACTTCCCGCGGCGTCAGACAAGAGGGGGACACCGTCAGCGGGCCAAGACATGACCACAAGAAGGCGCAACAAGACACGACGGATGCAGTGGCAAAGCCGATCGCAAACGCATGGTAGGCGCCAACTGCGAACGCTGTGGTGAAGCCGACTGTGAACGCAATGTTAAGGTGCGAAGTGGGAACGCGAAATAACGGCGCATGGTGCGCGGGGGGCGCAGGGGTAGCGCGGTTGGTTGGGGGAATGTTAAAAGTTGGGTTGTTGGGT
>WGDQ01000517.1 GCA_015493185.1 Planctomycetaceae bacterium | reverse complement strand
GTGGGAATGGGATAGTTGACAAATGTATACTATTCGTTAGGATGTGGATACGTGGTTCGTAGTCGAGCTTTTTTCCGCCTGCGAAGGCGTTTTCAAACTCCAAGTCCGGCTTCGATCGCGAGCGAGTCGACCGGCTGGTCGTCGGCTTGCATCGACCCGTCGAAGGAGGATTCGCCTGCCTGGCCCTCGTTGATATGAATCGCCTGCTCACAATCTCGGGCCTGGAAGCGATTTTGAAGACACCTTCTTAACCGGAGTGCGTGGCATGTTGTTTGAAGTTGCCGACAAACGGTCGCCCGGTGATCGAGAAACGTCGCCGCAAGGGCCGGTGCGGATCGATCGCTGCTTGAGCGAGTTGCTGGAACAATTGGGCCTGAACGATCCGATTGCCCCGCCGAGGGCCGAACTGCCCAACGCGGCAGCGGTGGTGAGCGATGATGCGGCGGCCGACCGGCAGGTTGCCGTGGGTGCTGCTTAGAGGGCTGCGCGTCGCGCGGGTCGCGATTTTTGGCTGCCAGCGGTTGGGGGTGGCCCCTATCGGACGGTCGAGGTGAAAAGGCGCGACGGGCCTAGAGCGCGATGGGTGGGGCCTCTTTGACGAGTTGGCTGATTCGTTTGAATTGCGGATCGTCGGCCGTTTCGCACCATTCGAACAGAACGGCCTCGGTGGTGGTGAGCGAGGCGCCTTCGGATTCCATCCGCCGCAGCGCGATTTCGTGGTCGAGATGGCCGCGAGAACCGAGGGCGTCGACCGCCAGGTGGACGCGGAACCCGGCCGCCATGGCATCGAAGGCGGTTTGCTGTACGCAGACGTGTGTTTCGATACCGGCCAGCAACAGATTGACGACATCCGCTTCGCGAAACCGCTCGAACAGGCTGCCGCACTGACCGCAACTGAAGGCCTTTTTTGGTTCGTAAACGAGCCGCCCGGCCAATTCGTCGACGGTGGGGCCAAGGCCCTGTGGGTATTGCTCGGTGCCGCCGGCGAGTACGCCGAGCGCCTCGGCCGCATCGAGCAAGCGCCGGACGTTCCAAACGATGCGCTCGTGATGCGGTATGAGCGTGATCAGCTTGGTTTGCACGTCGACGACCAACAGCGCGGTGTCGTCGCGGCTCATCAATAGCGGACTGCGGGGCAGCGGGTGGGATGGCTCAGTGTTCATAAAGGGCAGCATAGCCGAGCGACGGGCCGGCGATCAATGCGCGAGCGGCGCAGATGGGGGCGAGTACGAAGCCGGCACGGGCGCCCGAGCGAGCGTGTTTGGTCTGAGCGAGGGCACTGTTTGGCCGTATGACCGGTTGTTGGCATGGCCGCGTCCGCCGCGAGACGCCCCGCGGCGGACAAATGGGCAGGCGGGAGAAGGAACGCAGAGGTGAAGCAGATGTGAAATAGGAGACGCCGAAAGCGCGGCCGGTGCGAAAAGGGGAACCGGCGTTCGTGTTCGACGGCCGACAGGCACGCGCACACGCGGCGCAAGCAGCGCGCGACGATGCGTCGATATTGATTTGAGCCGTGGGGATGGGTTTGCGAAATCACGGGTCGTTGGCGAACTTCGCACCGAGTTGACGAATCCCTTATGATGGAACATGTGAATTTGTGGCAGGGATGGCGCCGCTGCACTTGAATCGGTGACGGAGTGTTGTTGCCTCCACGGGGGGCGTTGGGCCGGATCGGTTGATCGCCCGGTGTGTCTTGGCAGGGCACGAGGCGGTTGATCGCGGGCGAGCCTTTGTCTGCGGTGTGAATGATGGCCACTGAGCGGCCGAGTGCCATGTCGACCGACCCGATCGGGGATGAGACGGTAGAGACGCCCGCTCCGCCGGAGTTTGCTTCTTCGTGGTCGTCGCCCGAGTTCGACCGGCGCGCTGTGGAATTGGTGGCCGGTCCGCAACGCGGGCTGGATGTAGAGACGGCGCGGCTGCTGCGAACGCGGTTGAAATATGCCGCGCTGTTGCTGTTGCTGGCCGAGGCGTTTTACGACGGGCTCACGGCCTTCGGCTTTCGGGTGGAAGGCGTGGAAAACGGCCCGGTGCTGTGGGCGTACCGGCAGTTTCTGCTCGTGGCGCTGGCCGCGCTGGCCGCGTTGCTCTGGAGTCGGGTGGGCTTGCTGCTGCGCGAAATGCGGGCGCTGGAACTGCTGCTGTTCGGGCTGGTAGGCGTGATGTTCATCTTGATGCAGTCGGAAATGATCGAGTGGGCGGCCGACGCCGACATTCCACTGCGGATGCACTACGCGGCCCTGGTGTGCACGATCATGTGGTTCATGCTGATCTCGATCTACGGGGCGTTTATTCCCAACACGCCGTTGCGGGCATCGCTGGTGCTGGGGGCAATGGCCGTGGCGCCGCTGTTGGTGATCGGGGCATGGGCCGTGCGAAGGCCGGTGATCTTGAGCCATTTGTCGGGCGGTGGCGGGTTTCCTGAGATGATCCGTTCGTTGGCCGTGGTGTTTACAACGGCGGTGTACGGTTCGTACAAGATCGGGGCGTTGCGGCAAGAGGCGTTCGAGGCGCGACAGTTGGGCCAATATCGGTTGAAGCGGCGGCTGGGCCGTGGCGGCATGGGCGAGGTTTATCTGGCCGAACACGATTTGATGAAACGGCCCTGCGCGGTGAAGATCATTCGGCCCGGGCGATCGGCCGATATGAAAACACTGGCCCGATTCGAGCGCGAGGTGCGTGCCGTGGCGCGGCTGACGCACTGGAACACCGTAGAGATTTTCGATTACGGTCGGGCCGAAGATGGCACCTTCTACTACGCCATGGAGTATTTGCCGGGGCTGAGCTTGCAGGAGATTGTCGAGCGGCAGGGACCGGTGCAGCCGGCCCGGGCAGTGCATTTGATGCGGCAGGTGTGCGACGCGCTGATCGAAGCACACGGCAAGGGTCTGATCCACCGCGATTTGAAGCCGAGCAATGTGATCGCGGCCGAACGGGGCGGCGTGCTCGACGTGGCGAAGCTGCTGGACTTCGGGCTGGCAACCTGGACCGGCGAGAGCGAAGACCTGCGGCTGACGCAAGAGGGGGTGATTGCCGGCTCGCCGTACTATCTGGCACCGGAACGTTTTCTTGATTCGGGCAAACCGGACGCTCGCAGCGACATTTATAGCTTGGGGGGCGTGATGTACTTTTTGCTGACCGGCAAGCCCCCGTTCACGGCAGACACGCCGATCAAGGTGATGATCGCGCACGCTCAGGAAGTGGTGCGACCGCCGCGAATGATCAACTCCGACATTCCGCTCGACGTGGAGCGGATCATTCTCCGCTGTCTGGCGAAAGACCCGGAAGATCGTTTTCAGACGGTTGCCGAATTGCAACGCGAACTGGCTGCCTGCGAGTGCGCCGACGCGTGGACTCAGGAGTTGGCCCGGCAATGGTGGACATCGCGCAGCCAACTCGAAGACACCGACGAGTCGGCCGCGGCGGAAGAAACAAGCCCCGAGGACGCGGAAACCGGCACCACCACAGCGTGAACCGCCGGGGTGGTTCTTTTGCGAAAGCCCCGGTTTTTTCGGGGCTGGCTGGGGTGGCAGCTTGATCTGCGGTAGCTCGATCTGCCGGGAAGGCGCACCGGGGGCCACGTGCGACGTGGGCACCGCAGCATGCCGGGGCGGTGGTTGACGCACACGGGCGTTGCCGACGTTTTCAGAACCGACGGACAAGACGCGTCTGAATAGCCGAGAAAAGCGGTTTTTCTGCAAGAATTAGAGGTTCTGTCCGCTGGTTCTTAGACAACGGTTGGTGGGGCGACTTCTTCGGCCCCGATGAGATCAATCCATTGGCTTCTGAGGAGGGCACTTTCTAATGTGCTCTATACTTGGCATGGCGCATTTATCGATGCGTCGAGAAAAGGCACTGCGTGCTCTTGGCGCTACTGGAGCGGTCATTTCGTGGTTGATGATCGCAGGAGCTCTCAACGAGGCACCCTTTCCCATCCTTGTCGCGGTT
>WGDQ01000516.1 GCA_015493185.1 Planctomycetaceae bacterium | reverse complement strand
TGAGCCAACAAGCCGAGAATAAACCGTGGCGCTGCTGCCCCGAGGAGATACGCCACGCAAACGTAGGCAGGAAACGCCGGAGTGGCCGTTAGTCGCTGCTTTTCTGGCTGGCCGATTTGCTACCGCTTTTTTTGCTGTCTGAACCACCGCTGGCGCTGGTGGGTTTGTCGGCAGCCTGGCCTTTTTTGTACGACTCGCTGCGATAGTCGGTCTTGTAAAACCCTGATCCCTTGAAGACGATAGCCGCGCCGGGACCGATCAGCCGACGTAGTTTTTGCCGACCACATTCGGGACATTTGCGTTTGGCATTCTCGGTGATCGATTGGAACAGCTCGAATTCATGACCACAACTGTCGCATACATAATCGTACGTAGGCATCGAGCACCTCGTTGGTGATGAATGGGATGAATTAAGGACGGAGCCGTGCCCTGTTATGCTTGTAGGGGGAAGAGCAGAGCAGTACGGCATGTTGATAACGGAGTGCGTTGGCCTGCCTGGCGTTGAGGCTGGGTCGAACGTGGTTTCTCAACTTGAAGGCTGGCATCAGGAACGAAAATCGTCGAGGCGTGAATTCTCATCTTGGCTGAGAATCGCTCGGCCCGTGTGCCGGTGGGCGTGTGACGTTTACTCGTTTTGCTTTTCTTCTTTTTGTGGTGGACCGGATGAAACGACCACCTGGGCCGGGCGCACCACCCGTTCGTGGAGCTGAAAACCAGGCTGTACGACCTCGATCACTGTGCTGGCGGGTTTTTCTTCGTGGGCCCGTTGTTGTACGGCCTCGTGTTTGTTGGGATCGAATGGCTCGTGTAGGGCTTCAATTTCCGTGCAATGATGGGCCCGCAGAATCTCGTGAAGCTGTCGGGCGACCATCTTCACGCCGTCTAATAGGGCTTTCGGGTCCGCTGTTTGTTCACCAGCCTGAATGGCGCGGTCGAGATTATCGACTACTTCGAGCAAACTGCGCATGAGCGGCAACGCGGCATAGCGTCGCGTTTCTTCCAGCTCTCGCTGCTGACGTTTGCGAACGTTTTCCAGTTCGGCATGCGCGCGAAGGGCCTGCTCCTTGGCTGCGTCCAATTCCTGCGTCAGCCGTTCGACATGCGATGCATCATGCTGGTTTTCGCCGGCCGGAGGATCTTGCTGGGCACCTGGCGATTCAGATTGCCCGAGGCCCTCGATGTCTTGGGACTGCTTTTCCAACCGGTCGGTTGATTGGGCTTTAGGGTTGCTCACCGTCAGGTCTCCGTTGTGTTACTTGTCTCGTGCGAGGTGAAGTAACCTCGTAATTTTTCCAAAAAGCTTTTTCGATGGGGGCTGACATGGCGATGCTCTACTTCGGCCAGCTCCCGCAGCAATTCTTCCTGGCGAGCCGTCAGTGTTTTGGGGACTTCGATCATAATTTGAACGATCAAATCGCCGGTGCCGCGGTGATGGGGATCAGGCATGCCTCGGCCGCGAAGCCGCAACATCTCACCAGGCTGTGTGCCGGGAGGAATCTCTAGCTTTTCGCGACCGTTGAGCGTGGGGACCTCGATTTCGCCTCCTAGTGCGGCTTGCGAGTAGGTGATCGGCACCTGGCAGATCAGGTGTGCTCCCTCGCGGTGGAACAAGGGGTGTTCTTTTACATGAATCAATACGTAGCAGTCGCCCGGCGGTCCACCTTGAGGGCTAGGCTGGCCCTCGCCTTGGAGACGGAGGCGAGTACCGTTATCGACACCGGCCGGGATCATGACCTCGCGTTTGACCTTGCGAGGCGCATAGCCAGCTCCACCGCATTTGCGGCATGGCTCCTTGACGTAAACCCCGCTGCCGTGGCAGGCAGGGCATGTCGTCTGTACACGAAAAATGCCAGAAGATTGGATGACCGACCCGTGGCCGCCGCAGTAATCGCAGGCAGACGTTTTAGAGCCGGGTTTTCGGCCCGATCCGTGGCACGTTGCGCAAGGCTCGTGGCGTTCAAACTCGATGGTTTTGGTCGCCCCACGGGCTGCCTCAATCAGGTCGAGCGTTACGTGGCAGCGAATGTCGGCTCCTTTACGGACCCGCCGCCCGCTGCGTCCGCCGAAAAGGTCGCCAAAAACAGAGTCGCCGAAAACGTCTCCGAAAGCTTCAAAGATGTCGTTGATGTCGGTGAAGTGGGGGGCACCACCGGGGCCGTCGATGCCCGCGTGCCCGTAGCGATCGTAGCGAGCTCGCTTTTCCTGGTCGCTTAGCACCTCGAAGGCCTCGGCAGCCTCTTTGAAGCGGGCCACGGCCTCTTCATCGCCGGGGTTTTTGTCGGGGTGGTATTGGATTGCCAGCTTGCGATAAGCCTCGCTGATTTCTTCGAACGAGGCGCTTCGCGAAACCCCGAGCACCTCGTAATAGTCGCGTTTTTCCGTCATCGTCGCCATGGCTTTGGGGGGGAAACGATAGGGGTGTGAGGCCGACCGAAATCGCCTACGAGCCCGATAGCAAATTCATCTTGGCGAGCAGGCGAAACGGGGCAACTTGGCATCGCCGCAAGCTCGACATGTCATCGAATATGCCCCGGAATGCCCTCCTTGAGCTGACGGGTTTCGCCCTCTCAGACGGACGAACTGATTTTTTTAGTGGGCTGCTGTCGGGCGTCGGGCTTTGCCGCAATGGCAAGAGCCCTGTCCGGCGACTCAAAGCTCTCTGGAATTATACGTTAGCGGCTTTGTGCTGTATGCGCCGACTTATCGTTTACGGCAGTCTGCTTTCCGGCCGGTTGCCCAACCGCCCGGCTGCAAAGGCTCCCAATCGTAACGACCAGAAACTTGTCTACGCAGCCGCATAGGTTGTTTCCGTTTGTTGCCGTCGAAACGCGTCGTTTTGTCGTAGTTTGCCACCCCGGTGGGCCGCCATCGAGGCAGGCTCACTGGCTTCGCGACATGCGTGCGTCGCCAAAAAACGGTGTTGCACTTTTTGCGCCGAAAAAACGGGCCGCCCAGCATGGGCGGCCCGTCGAGGGAAAACCTGGCAATCCGGATTCATCTCACGACACCGGCTGCGATGGGCGAACGGTTGCTTGGGCTTTACAACACAAGCTTTGCCAAATGGCGTAGCCGTAACCCCGCTGCCGAAATAGCCATGAGTTTGGTTTGAGCGCGCGTACCACGCCGTTCCGCGTTCGCCCATCAACGTCCGGCTGACGTAAGGCCGTGCGGCCGCCGCTGCTCAGTGCACGCTGCCTTCAACGGTGGGTTTCTTTTCTTTGTGGTCGTAATTGGTAACCAGCGTTTCGGTGGTAAGCATCAGCCCGGCGATGCTGGCAGCGTTTTCCAGTGCCGAGCGGACCACTTTTACGGGATCGATAATGCCACGCTCGTACATGTCGACAAACTCGCCAGCGTTGGCATCGTAACCGACGTTTGTGGGCTTTTGGGCTACCTCGTCGACGATTACCGACCCGTCAACACCGCGATTGTCGGCGATCTGCTTCATCGGAGCGCTGAGCGACCGAAGGACGATATCAACGCCGACTTTTTCGTCGCCACGTGCGGCGCTACGGGCCTTTTCCACCGCCTCGGTGCATCGCAACAGGGCCACACCACCGCCGGGGAGGATGCCTTCTTCGACGGCCGCCCGCGTGGCGTGCAGTGCGTCTTCGACTCGAGCCTTTTTCTGTTTCATTTCGGCCTCGGTGTCGGCGCCGACGGAGATGACGGCCACACCACCGGTGAGCTTGGCCAAACGCTCTTGGAGCTTTTCACGATCGTATTCGCTATCCGTCTCTTCGATCTGACGGCGGATTTGGTTAACCCGATTTTGAATGTCTTCGGTTTTGCCGGCACCCTGAATGATGGTAGTGGAGTTCTTGTCCACCTTGACCTGTTTGGCCCGTCCGAGGTGTTCGAGCGTGACCTTTTCGAGGTCCATGCCCAAGTCTTCACTAATCAACGTACCGCCGGTCAGCACAGCGATATCGCCTAACATGGCCTTGCGACGATCGCCAAAACCAGGAGCCTTCACTGCGCAAACATTGAGTAGACCTCGCAGCTTGTTAACCACCAACGTAGCTAGCGCTTCGCCGTCGACATCTTCGGCGATGATCAGCAGGGGGCGTCCGGATTGGCTGATGCGTTCCAGAATGGGAACAATGTCGCGGACGCTGCTGATCTTTTTTTCATGGATCAGCAAGTAGGCGTCGTCCAGAACGCATTCCATCTCGGAGGGGCGATTCACGAAATAGGGCGAGATGTAACCTTTGTCGAACTGCATGCCTTCGACGAGTTCGAGTTCGGTTTCGGCCGTCTTGCCTTCTTCCACTGTGATCACGCCATCTTTGCCGACCTTTTCGACCGCGTCGGCTAGCAAGTTGCCGATTTCCGGATCGTTGTTGGCGCTGATGGCTCCTACCTGGGCAATTTCCTGCTTGCTCGAAACGGGCTTGCTGATCTCTTTCAGGTGCGCGATGGCCGCGTCGGCAGCTTTTTCGATGCCGCGACGAATGGCCATTGGGTTGCTGCCGGCAGTAACGTTTCGCAGGCCTTCGCGAAGAATAGCCCGAACCAGCACAGTGGCCGTCGTTGTGCCATCGCCCGCGACATCCGACGTCTTCGAAGCCACTTCGTTGACGAGCTTGGCGCCCATGTTTTCAAAGGGATCGTCCAGCTCGATCTCTTTGCTGACGGTCACGCCGTCCTTGGTGACGGTTGGACCGCCGAACGACTTGTCGATGATGACGTTATGACCGGTTGGTCCCATCGTCACCGCGACAGCGTCGGCGAGTTTGTCTACACCGCGCTGCATTTTCGCTCGCGCGTGATCTTCGAACAACAATTGTTTCGCCACGGCTGCGGCTCCTTATCAGAAAAATTATGCGTTGGTTTGCGGTAACCGAAGTGTTGTTAGGCCTCGCTATTAAGGCAGCGCCGACTATGTTGAGTCAGCGGCGGTTGATTGTTGGTTTTGTCAGTCCTTAAAACGGCCATGGATCGGAGCCAGCTTGTGGCCGGTTTGCAATCGTTTGCATGAGTCACGTGTTCCAAACCGGTTGATAAGCCAGCATGCTCCGATCGGCATATTGCTGGTCAACCAGCGAGTTTGTGTGGGTGATGTTGTCCTCGTCGCGTCTGTTATTGATGAAATGCGTGCCGACGCTTACCGCAGCATATGTCCTTTCTACGCCACGGCGCCTGGCAATGGTCGTTCGCCGCACAGCGCGCCGGTCTCATTCGAGTAGCGAGCCACCGGCGCGGGCGGGAGATTTCAACCAACCACCTTAGCCAGCACGTCGGACTCGCGAAGGATTTTGATTTCTTTGCCGTCTACCTCGATGTCGGTGCCGGCGTATTTGCCGTAAATCACTTCATCGCCGACCGATACTGAGAGCTCGCCCCGCTCACCACTGTCGAGCAGCTTGCCAGGGCCGACAGCAACGACGGTGCCACGTTGGGGCTTCTCCTTAGCGGTATCTGGCAGCACGATGCCACCGGCCGTCGTTTCTTCGGCCTCGCACGGTTCGACTACCACACGATCATCCAACGGACGGAGGTTGAGCGATTTAGCCATTCGATAGATCCTCAAATCGTCTGTATTTCAAAGTTCTGTTGTTATGTTCCTGCTACGACGAGGCGATTTTGATCGCCTCGTGCTACCCTGGTTTTATGATTTTTGTCGTGCGGCCCGGTTCTCAGCCCAGAAGCTTCTGGTGCTGCCAGAACTGAGCCGCTACGCCTGTTGCACATAACCCAGGCAGTGATGGTCGAAACGGTTCACGAAGAACCACGGGAAGCCCGGCGCCACTGCCTACACATGCTGGGGGCGAGAGCCGTAGGGTTGGCTTAGAATCCACCCATACCCCCCATTCCGCCCATGCCTCCCATGCCATGGTCGTCGTGGTGAGCACCCTCGTCTTCTTCTTCGGCGGGAATTTCGGTGACGACAGCATCGGTGGTAAGCAGCAGCGATGCCACGCTGGCCGCGTTTTGCAATGCTGTTCGGGCTACCTTTGCCGGATCGATGATACCGGCTTCGACCAAATCGCAGAACTTGTTCTTGTCGGCATCGTAGCCATCGTATTTGCC
>WGDQ01000515.1 GCA_015493185.1 Planctomycetaceae bacterium | reverse complement strand
ATGCTGGGCGCCGGGGTGCTCGAGCACGTTTCGCGCAGCGAGCGATTCCGCTTTCTGAAAATCTACTTACGCCATCGCGACGATCTGCCCAAGACACCCATCCGGCATCTCGCTGGCCGGCTCGAAGCCCGCATGTTTTCCCGCGCTCAGCGGGTTTTACGATCGCGCGATAAACGGGCCCTGCGAACCAATCGCGACTTCGTGTGCTTGCACGGCGGCGGCACCACGCTCTACGCCGTGCGCGACCTACCATCCGAAACGCTTCGGCACCTGCTGCGCGATCCAGAAGCTCCACTGCGGCAGGGTTTCGACCGCCCGCTGAAACTAAGCCAACGCACAATGCTGGTGGAAAGCACCATCGGCTCCGATGGGCGAAACTGGACTGTGGCCTATAAACGCTGCCGTCCGCAAGGGCTATTGAAACGGTGGCTATACTGGGCGCGCCCGAGCGCCGCGCGTCGGAGCTGGCAGCTTGGTCACGCGCTGTTGTCGCGGGGCATCGCCACGGCCCGACCGTTGGCGATGATCCAGCCGCCTCGGCGCACACAACGAAGCTATCTGGCCACTGCGTGGATCGCCGGCGGGCAAAACCTGCACCTCTACCTTTGGCAATTGGCCACCATGCCCCCCGCAACGCGGCGGCTGCGTTTGGCTCAAACAGCGGAAAGCCTGGGGCGGCTCGTCGGACGCATGCACCGCTGGTCGGTCTCGCATCGCGACTTGAAGGGGTGCAACCTGATGGTCGTCGAGCACCGCGACAAAGTGGAAAGCCTGCTGGTCGACGTCGACGGCGCTCGGCTGCGTCGGCGGCTGAGCCACCGCGTGCGCGTCAAGAACCTGGCCCGGTTGGCGGCCAGCATCGAGCGCCATCCTTGGGTTTCGCACACCGTGCGGCTACGGTTCCTGAAGGCCTATTTGCGCGCCAGCGGCCAGCAGCCGCAATGCTGGAAACCCTGGTGGCGTCGCATCCGCCGCCATGCAGATCGGCATCTTCGCCGGTTCCGGCGTCGCAACCAACCCGTGGCCTGAAAAGCGGCATTTCAGCGTCGTGGGTGTTCAGCGTCCCGGACGCGCGCATGCCGTTCTGAACGGCTGCGACGGCCACACTCAGCAAGACGGAACCGCCGTCTGTTCTCGGGGTTCTTCGTCCGCCTGCGGCCGGTCGTCCGCCTGCGGCCGGTCGTCCGCCTGCGGCCGGTCGTCCGCCTGCGTCTGGTCGCCGCCTGCTCGCTGGATCGACGTGCCGCAGTGGAAGCAGACCTGGTTGCGCCCGGTATTCTTGGCCCGATACAGCGCTTCGTCTGCCCGGGCCAGAAGTGCGTTGGCGTCGTCGTCTTCGCAAATCGTGGCCACCCCACCGCTGATCGTCAAGTTCACATCGGCCACAGGATGCCTCTCGATTGCCTGACGCAACCGCTCGGCCAGAACGCAGGCATCTTCCAGCTTCGTCTCGGGCATCGCAACCACAAACTCCTCGCCACCATAGCGTGCCACCACATCGGTTTGCCGAATGCCGTCGCTGATCACCGCGGCAACAGCCCGCAGCACGCGATCGCCGGCCAAATGCCCCAGACGATCGTTCACGTTTTTGAAGTGGTCCACATCGAAGATCGCCACGGAAAACGTCTGTCCGTAGCGCTGGTGCATGGCCACGAGCATATCGAGCACTTCGTCGAGCGCACGGCGGTTGCGCACACCAGTGAGCGTGTCGGTTCGCACCTCGGTGAATGCCATCAAGTGCGTGGCCTGCTGCCGAATCTCTTCGTAGGCCGTGGCAATCTGCGAGGCCAACCGTTGTGTGGGGCCGAGCATCTCCTCGGCCTCCTTCCAAAGTTGCTTCCACCCTTCCTGGTCGCCACCGGTGCCCAACTGCGACACGCGATTCTTGAACCGCGCCACCAACAGCTTGTGATTCGTGAGGCTTTTATGAACGTCGTTCGCGATCTTTTCCAGTTCGTTTGCCACGGCTCGCGCGCGCTCGATCTCGCGACGCGCCAAGGCAATTTCGCGTTCGGCCTCGCGGCGCGAGCTACGGCCCACCAAATAGCCAATCGTCGCCACAACAGCCAGGAAAAAGGCCGTCGAAAAATGGGGAGCAACCAATGCGATGAAGTGTTCGAGATTCACGAGGAGTATCCAATTGTCTTCTGCCAGGTGCCTGACGACACTGCCGTGAAAGCTTATGCTGCTCGTTCATCGGCAAACTCGACGTACGCGAGTGCAGGCGATCGTAAGAATGCTCGGCGCGAGCGGGCTGACGATGTGCATCGCCTTCGGACTGGTTCTCCGCTTCTCCCTGGCGCCGGAAACCGCGGTCGCCTGCTGCGTTTCAACGACGATCTCCAACGACCTCCGGTGGCACGCCCCCCAGACGCATTTCGGCTGAAAACAACGCCTGCGGGCACAAAGGCCGACACCAAGACCATGTGGTCCTGCAA
>WGDQ01000514.1 GCA_015493185.1 Planctomycetaceae bacterium | reverse complement strand
TGGTTTGGCTTGGCGCCCGTGCTGTGGCGGACGAGCCCATTCCGCCCATTGCCGGCATCGGCCCCACCGGCCCTTTGAAAGTGGTTCACGATGGTTTGAAGTTTGGCGAAGGCCCCGCCGCCGATGCGCAGGGACGGCTCTACTTTACCGACGTGCGGGCAAGCCGGGTGTATCGGGCCAACCCGGGCGGTCAGCCGCAACTGATTGTTGAAAACAGCCAGGCCATCAACGGTCTGATGTTCGATCGAAACGGCCGCTTGCTGGGGTGCCAGGGCCGAGGCGGCAAAATCGTGGCCATCGACGTTCGCACCGGCAAGCTCACAACAATTGCCGACGCTTACAACGGCAGCCGCTTCATTCAGCCCAACGACCTGGTGGTCGATCGCCACGGCGGCATTTACTTCACCGATCCGAGCATTGGCGGAGGCAGCCGATACCAAGACAAAGAGGCCGTTTACTACGTGGCACCCGATGGCAAGGTCACCCGATTGATCGACGATCTCCGTTTTCCCAACGGCATCGGTCTTTCGCCCGATGAGAGCACGCTCTACGTGTTGCCTTATCTAATGCCGAAACTAATGGCCTACCGCATCGAGTCGCCGGGCAAAATCGCCTCGCCCAAACAACTGTATGCCATGCCCCCCGCACCCAACGGGCGTCGTGGCGGCGGCGACGGGCTCACGGTCGACACCCGCGGCAACCTGTACCTCACTGCTCCGCGCGTTCGCGCCATCTGCGTGATCGACCCGCAAGGCAACGAGTTGGGCCGTATCCCGCTGCCGGCCATTCCCACCAATTGCGCGTTTGGCGGCCCCGACTTCAAAACGCTTTACATCACCACGGCCGCCACGCTCTACGCCCTGCCGATGGAAGCCAAAGGCTACTGCCTCGCCGCACAGTGAGCGACACAAATGACGTATCGCGCGCCGGCTTCGGTCCCGGGGCCGCATCGGCAAGCTGCCACGGCCGCGGTGCGCCGTGCTCGCATTGCGCCGCGGCGTGCCGCGGCAGCTTTCGATGAACGCTCGTTGAAGGGGGTGCCCTCGTCGGTCGGATTGGATGGACGAAAGACGAAAAAACCCCTCGGTCCAACGCGGCCCAACCGCGCACGTGCAAGAAGCTGCGCCGAGCTTCGGCCAACGCAAAGCCGGCCGGTTGGCGCCGCTCACAGCCAGAACGGTTTTTTTCAACCGGCCGACCGGCACGCGGTCACCTCGAACGGAGTGCGATCCCTATCGAGACGATGCTGTCGGGCCGCTATCATAAACGGTTCGCGGCAAGCCTCACACGCGGGGTTCGCCACGCCGCGGTCGGCCTCGAACACCGCCGGCAACCCATCGCACTTCGGCCATACCCACGCGCCCGTAGCTCAGCCGGATAGAGCAGCGGACTTCTAATCCGCAGGTCGGAGGTTCGAATCCTCCCGGGCGTGCTCGCAGCTCGTGTTCGACCGGGCCGTTTCCAGAAGCCCCATGTCGACGTCAACAATCTCACAATCCACCGCGCACCAACACGCCGCCCGAAGCGGTACGATCTTCGTCGATACATTGATTGATACATCGTGGAAGCCAACCATGAATAGCTCGTTTCACCGCTCCTGCCTCGATATGAACATGCTTTGTCAAACCTTCACCAGTTGCAGGAATACCGCTCGCAAGCTGCCTCGCACGGGCAGCCCTCGCAGGTGCGCGCCAAGCGAACGGAGCCCCGGCGGACCGCGGGTGTGTGGCGCGATCGTGTTGTTGCTGCTTCTTTGTCCGACAGCCGGTTTGGCCGATGGGCCGGAACCACTCACGGTGAAGCACGTGAAGGTATATGCCGTGCCAGGTCGCTTCGGCGGTTGGCCGGCCAATCATGGAATCTGGTCGTGGGGCAACGAGATTCTCGTGGGCTTCAGCGCCGGCTATTACAAGGATCGCGGTCCCTATCACCACATCGACAAGCAGAAGCCGGAAGAACACCTGTTGGCCCGGAGCCTTGACGGCGGCGAAACCTGGACGATCGAGAACCCCGCGGAGAAAGGCGCGCTGATCCCGGTCGGCGAAGCCTTGCACGGCGTTCCGCCGCCGGGTTTGAAAGAAAAACCGTGGCGCGATTGTCCGGGCGGCATCGACTTCACACACCCCGACTTCTGCATGACCGTGCGCATGACCAGCGCGCACTCGGGCCCGGCCCGCTTCTACTATTCCACCGATCGCGGCCACAACTGGAAGGGCCCGTTTCGCCTGCCGACGTTCGGACAACCGGGGCTCGCACCTCGGACCGATTACATCGTCGATGGCAAACACGAGCTGATGCTCTTCCTCACGGCTCCCAAGCCGAATGGCCGCGAAGGCCGGCCGTTTTGCGTTCGCACAACAGACGGGGGCCGCACCTGGAAGTTCGTCTCGTGGATCGTGGCCAACCCGAAGGGGTTCGCCATCATGCCGTCCACCGTGCGGCTCGGGCCGCGCGAGTTGCTCACCGCCATCCGGCGCCGTTCAGGAGCCAAGCGATGGATCGAAACCTATCGCTCGTTCGACAACGCGCAAAGTTGGCGTCTCGATACGGTTCCTGCCCCCGACCTGGGAGAAGGCAATCCGCCGAGCCTCATCCGCCTGCGCGACGGCCGCCTCTGCCTGACCTATGGCTACCGGGCAGAGCCGTTCAGCATCCGTGCCCGCCTCAGCCGCGACAACGGTCGTACCTGGCAGCCGGAAATCATCCTGCGCAACGACGGAGGCGGCCGCGATCTCGGCTATCCCCGAACCGTGCAGCGCCCCGACGGCAAAATCGTTACCGTCTACTACTTTCACGACACCCCCGATGGCGATCGCTACATCGCCGCCACAATCTGGCAACCCAGCGCTATCGAATAGACTCGCGCCAGGTAAGAACAGATAAGAATCGGTGGGTATTCCGCCACCGCTGGCTGCTGTGCTCTCATTTTTCTGCGGTTTGAGGTGCGCCCAGCGTGTGATCGGAAAAATCGAGTTTCGTCACGCGGCGTCCATGCTTGTCTGACGAAACGATCAACACCCGTTTCGGAAGGTCGTACTTCCCGACGCGCACCCATTCTTGCAGGTAGGTGTGGTTGGCATCGAGCGCACCGCTGTTGTTGTCCCAGAAGCTCACGGTGAAGACGTGCGGCAAATAGTCGCCCTCGGCATTGTGAAAGACATCGAGAACGCTGATCGTGAAGTGCTGCTTGCCCATCGTGCGATTCACTTCGGTGATAACGTTGTCTCGCACGCGATAAACGCTGCCCATGCGTTCTTCGGCCAGGCGAACCCGGCGTCCCATCACGTGCAGCCCGGGTTCCTCGTCGTAGCTGGCCCCCTCATCGAACGCCGAGCCCGGCAAGCGGTGCATGATCAGCGAGTCGATCTGCTGCCGTACAAAGCCATCGGCCAGCCGATCGAACCCATCCAGCGTTGCGTCGCCATCGGCGCTCACTGAGATTGCTCCCGTCTCGCGCCGGTTGTCGACGTGCACCGACAGCTTTGCCGAAAAGCCGGGAAAGTTTTTCCACAGGGCCCTTGCTCCTCGCGCTTTTTCCAGAAGATCGGTGGCCGAAATTTCCGCGGCCGGCGCCGCGTTGATCGTCAGCGTTGCCACGTGCAGCTCCGAGGTGTAAGCGTCGCCTTCCAGCGAGCCGGCGCGCCGCACCGTGTGCATGGCCCGCACGGCATAACGCCCCGGCAACCAACGCGGCAACACCGCTCGGCCCGATGCATCGGTCTTTAGCTCGCGCTTCGTTGCGTCGGGCGTTTCAATCACCAGCGAACAATTCGCTACGGGCTCGCCGGCGAAGCGCGTGGTCAGCACCAGTTGGTCGCCGTCGGCAGCCGGTACGATGTCGAACATAAGCTGCTCGGCAGGGCCCAATCGACCGATCTCGCTCGGCCGCTGTCCGTGTATGGCCTTGGCATAGTAGTGCAACAGCACGGCGCGATCGTCGTGCTCGAAAACGCCATATGGGCAATCCACCTCGACGCGACAGGCGCCAAAGCAAGCAAGCTCGGCCGCCAACCCGCCAACCCGCGTTTGATCGTCGCGCCACGGTGCCAGCTCGAGCTTGCGCGATGCGA
>WGDQ01000513.1 GCA_015493185.1 Planctomycetaceae bacterium | reverse complement strand
TTCGACGATCGTGCCCGCCAAGCAGGGCAGGGGGCTTCAGAAGAAAACGCGATTGCCCGCAGCCACCGCCAACGCTTTTTCTGTTTAAGGGATTGCCAGGCGTCTCTTTTGGGGGAAGCGGCGGCGTCTTGGCGATTCTGCGGGGTCGGAAGCTCCGCTTGTCGTAGCTGTGGAGCTGTTCTGGCAAGGTCGATGGCCACTCCGTCGCACGCTTTGCCGCCGCGGTCATACCCACAGCAACAAACGCCCGTCGAACATGTCGGGCACCGCCTTTTCCACAAAGCGGCGAATTTGCCGCGAGTGGTAGCGGGTGCTGAAGTGCGAGCCGATGATCAGCTCGTTGCGGAACCGTTCGCGGCGGGCGATCAAATCGTCTAAATGGATGTGGCCGAACTTGCGCAGTTTGTCCTTGCGATGGCTCGGCGCCACGAACGTCAGCTCGAGGATGAGCACCTGAGCCTCGTACATGGCCGGGCAATCGTCCAATCCCTGCGGAGCACTGTCGCCCAGATAGGCCAGCCGCGCGATACGACGCTCTTGCGTCACCTCGACCCCGCTCAGGCGAAGGTCGCGAATCCGCTCGCCCGGCAGGTCTTGAAACTCGGGCTTCAGCTTCTTGCGGCGTTCCCACACCACAAAGCCCAGCGATGGCACGCTGTGCCGTGTGGCCGAAACCGTTACGACCAGTTCTCGCGAAAGTTCCACCTCGTCGCCGGCGTTCAAACCCACCAACCGGCATGGCAATCGACCACGATCCATGCGGGCGCACGTTCGCAGCAATTGCTTAACCGGTTCCACGATCGACTCGGGCAGATAGATCGTGGGCGGTTCCATTTTCATCATGCGGCGCCTGCCGACATAAACCGGTAGCGCGATCACATGGTCGAGATGCCCGTGCGAGACGAACCACGTGTCGGTGCCCATAAACGACCACGGCTGCGCGCCAAAATCGAAGCCCACTTTCAGCTCCGGAATGCGCCAATAAGTTTGTACGGCCGCGCGAGAATAGCCCTCGATGGTCAGATCGCGGTGTTTGTGCGTTTTGAGAGGTGCGTTTTCAATCATCGTTTCCTACGTCAAAGCCGCGCGCCATAAATGGCTCGGCCCGCGGTTGACGATAGCCGGATTTTCAGGATCGAACAGCGATCAACCGGCCTTGGCTTGGGGGAAAGACTCGAATTCGAGAAACTTGCCAGCGCGGCACGCCGTCGAAATGGGGCCGAGCCAATCGGCTCGCCTTTTCCGCGGGCTTCCGTCGTCGTCATTCGTGCTGGTATCGGCGCCGTTGTCGGCACGCGCCGCCAAAGGCCCATCGTCCGCGTGCACCGTGGCCCGAGACACTTTGCCGAGCCACCAGTGTAGACAACCCGCATCGGCGGACAACCGCCCCCTGTTCTGCCACCATCTTTCTTGGGCACAAGCCCAATGCCCCGACAAGACCGCCGATGAGAAAAGCCGACTGGAAAACCGGCGTGCGGCCAAAAACTGCCGTGCACGAAAAAAACTCGCAGGCGAGCGGCAGAACCAGAAATGTTGTGTCAGAGAACCTGCAGTCGGGCAGTTTGACAAGGTGCCTTCACAATCCGATTCCGGCTTCGATCGCGAGCGAGCCGACCGTCTCGACCGTCTCGTCGTCGGTCTGCATCGACCAGTCGAAGCAGGACCGGCCTGCTTCACCCTCCTTGATACGATTCACCTGCTCACAATCTCGGGCCTGGAAGCGATTTTGAAGGCACCTTCCGAGCAATACGGCCCGGAAGAAACGCGATCGCGCGGCAGTGCCTCGCGCTGTGTTGCTTTGCGTGGCGACCGTCGGGGTGCGCCGATCGCGCAGCTTGCGATGCCCTGACGCAGCGCGCATCAGCCGTTCGGCGCGAGGTCGTCGTCAGTTGGCGGTTGCGAGCTGTGCGTGTTCTCGTTTTCTTCCGCTTTCGCCACGCGCTGATCGCTTGCGGCGGAGTTCGCCTCGGTCGTCGTTTCATTCGCGCGTGCCGGCGGTGCATCGTTGTGAGTTCCCCCCGCAGCGGAAGCCCCGTGTTCGTAGTTGTCGACCGAGTCGAGATCGGCATCGTCGTGCAACCGCTTGCCCGGCAGCAGCCAGATTTCGCCGAAAAGCTCAGGCTGCTCGGCGCAAATGTGATCGTGGCGCACCAGCTCGAGCACGGCCAGAAAAATGCCGATCAACGACGACTTGTGCATGCCCGGTTCGAACAGCTCGCTGAAAGCCAGTCGTGGCTTTTGCCGCAACCGCTGCCGAATGCGTTCCATATAAACGTGAATCGGAGTTTCGTCGTAGACGATGCTCGATCCGATCGTGGCCTGCGTTTCGCGCAGCACGCGGCCAAACGCGCTGACCAGATCCCACAGCTCCACCTCGCGAATCGGTTCGGCGGCCAGATCGCGCAGACGCGGCGGCAAATCGTCGGAAAGCCGCGGGTAACGCTCGAGCCACTCGCGACCCCGTTCTTCCAGCAGGCTGGCGGCGTCGCGAAACTTCTTGTATTCGAGCAACTGTTGCACCAGGTGTTGCCGTGGGTCTTCGACCTCTTCCTCCACTTCGTCGCCACGGGGCAACACCATTCGCGACTTTATCTCAGTGAGCGTGCTGGCCATATCGAGAAAGTCGCCCACAGCGTTCACGTCCAACTGTTCGAGCACCTCGATGTATTCGAGAAATTGCCGCGTGATGAGCGCCACGGGAATGTCGGTGATCTCGACCTCGTGCTTCCGCACCAGGTAAAGCAGCAGGTCCAACGGACCACGGAAAATGTCGAGATCGACCCGAAAGTGCATGATGCGCCGCTTGTCGAAATGCCGGTTGGCTGAAAAAATATGCGGGAAAACAAAAGGAAAAACGCCTGCGAGTCGCCGTGTGCCGACCGCAGCGAACCGCCATGCCGGTGCAGCCGGGCGGTCGAAATCGCATCGAAGCGTTCCGGTACGAAAGACGGAGCCGCTTGCAGCGATCGCCGGTGCAGCCCGATCTTTGCGATCGCATCGAAACAGTCGCGCCGAAAAAACAACCCGCTACGATGGGGGC
>WGDQ01000512.1 GCA_015493185.1 Planctomycetaceae bacterium | reverse complement strand
TAGCTGAACCGTGGGTTGCCTCAAGCAGCTTGCCGGATGAAACGATCGCGGCGCAAGTACGACGGCTGTTGAGTGCCACGTACCAACCGGTCAAAGGCGCGCAGCGGCGCGCCGATCAGCGATTTCCGTATGCGAAGCTCGTACTGTTGCGACCACTCGATGCGCATGGCGAGCCCCTCGATGGGGAACCAACGGTGGCGGTGGGCAAGCATCTTTCGGAGCGAGGCATTGGCTTCTACCATCCCGGACCGATGCCGCACCGCCTTGTAGAAGCAGAGATCGATCTGCCTAATGGCCAATCATGCCGCTTCGTCGTTGAGTTGAAATGGTGTCGTTTCACACGATTGGGTTGGTACGAAAGCGGAGGCCGCTTTTTGGCACTGGCCGCATCGTGTGAAAACGAGAACGGCGAGTCGCCGGTAGCTGGTATCACACCGCGGGCCGACGACGCGGCCATCGAAGCAAGCGGCTGATCGCTGCCGTCTGCTATGCAATGGTGACAGAGCAGCAGGACGATCCTTGGGCTTTGCGCTACTCGCCTATCTCGCCTGGGATGACGCAAAGGCTATAGCGCTCTATCAGACGAACAGGGCCGGATTCGGCTTGCCAATCAGGCCGTTTTACGACTGCAGCCGCCGTCGACGACTTCGAGCAATCGGCGGCGCAGCCAGTCGCGTTGGCCGCTGTTCCACCAGTCGAGAAACTCGCGACGTGCCTGATCGGCTAAGGCGCGTTCCTCGCGGCTCAGGCTTTCGACTCGTTGTCGACTGTGTTTGTCGGACATTCGATGAGCGGCGCGGCGGAAGAATTGGGCTGCCGTAACGTGATCGTTGAATGTGCCCAGTCGCTTCTGGAGTGCCTCGACGGCTGGATAGATCTCTTTGCGAAGTGTGGGGTTGAACGCCGAAACCACCAGTTCGATAGTGTAGCGCAAACGCTTGCCGGCTATGCGAAGACGGTGCAGTGAGGCGTCCGACTCGGCATCGAGACGGTCGGCCTCGGCGAAAAATGCGTTCACCGTGTCGGTCAACGCCTGCTGTGCGTAGGGACCGAACGTACCTCGGGTTAATGAGCAACTATCGCGAGGTTGAATACGGCCAATGAGCTTGCGCCAGCGCCGCGAGAACCGTTTCTTCTGAGCCCGGCGGCAGACTTTGCGAAGAGGTTTTCCGGCGCGGCGACGCTGCGACTCCAACGCACCCAACAGCGAGATCAGAGGCGTATCGCATTCGTGGACCTGCTGCGACAACCGGTCCTGCATCACGTCGAGATCGCGAGCCCGGCCTGCTGCCCGCCGAATACGGCGCAACCAGCGCTTGAGCCAGCGGCTACGTTTCTTCGGCAAGACGGGTTGGAACAAATCAACTGCCGCACGTGCCCGGCGCGTGGCAACGCGAAGTTGGTGAACGTATTCGACGTCGTGGTGGCTTTCATATGCGGCAAGCGGAAGATACTGCTCGACAGCTTTCAGACGCCCCTGGATCGCCACTTGCGCGACATGGGCGACCGGGTCGCTCGTGTCAACATCTTGAAGCCATTTGCTCGAAGCCGCCATCGCACCTTTGAAGCCGCAGGTTTGCGGAGCAAGAGGGGGAATAAGCCACGTGGACACAGCCGGTCTGGACGAATTGATAGAAGGACAAACCTAACCAGGGAGCGCCTTGCAGCGGCCCATCGCATTGCCCGGCAGCTACCAAGCGAGCCTCAACCCGAGCCGGCTCGAAGATGGGCCAAGTGGGTCAGCCCTCGGTGTCGACCGAGGGTTCGTCGGCCGGGCCGAGGAGTTCGGCCAGCAGTTTTCCTAGTTTTTCACCTCGAGCATTCAGGTCGACCACGCGACCGTCTTTGCCAACGAGAATGACTGTCGGGATCGCGTTCACTCCATAGAACTCGGCCATTGGATGGTTCCAACCGGTGTGCTCCGGGTCGGCACTGAAGAGTGTGGTCCATGGAATCTCGTGATCGGCGAGGAACTGTCGGACCTTTTCGGCATCGTCGTCGAGGCTGATCCCAACCACTTCAAAACCGCGGTCGTGATATTTCTCGTAATTGGCTTTCACGTTGGGTAGCTCGCGAACGCAGGGGCCGCACCAAGTGGCCCAGAAGTCGACCAGCACAACTTTGCCCTTGTATTGGCTCCAGTCGAAATCCGTGCCATCGAGTTGTGTGCCGTGTATCGTGATCGGGTTTCCCAACAGATTGAGACGACGGGCCACCCCTTGAAGCTTGGAAGCGAAGTTGGCGATTGCCTCGTTATCGCTGTTGGCAAACAGGTCAGCAAATTTCCGGTAGGCATCGGCTGCGGCCCTCGTTTCGCCGCTGTATTCCAGTGCCTGAGCCAGCGAAAGGGCCATCCGAAACTGCGCCTCGTCGGCCGGACCGTGCTTAATCATTTTGACGACCGGTTCCACGGCATTGAGAAGCTTGGGTGCTAGCTGCCGATCGCCCAGCCGGGCCATGATGCCGATCGCCATGAATTTAGCGGACAACGCTGCTGCCAGGTCCGATGCCGCCGGTTGAGAGGCCTCCACCTGCTCAGCAGCCTGAACAATGGCACGTTGGGTTTTTAGATAGTCGTTGATCAAGGCCTGGCGGTTGCTGCCTTCCGGGCGACGATGCTGGAGCCGCTGAATGAACTTCAACAACTGTTCGGGCGTGGCATGTTCAGGAATTGCCAGCGGATCGGTTGCCTCTGCCTGTTCGTTAGCGCCTTCGGCATTTTTGTTGTCGGGTTGCTTTTCACTGGTTGAGGGAGCATCGCTCTTCTTGGGTGGCTCGCCGAAAACCGTAGTGCCGAGAAACGAGCAGAAAAACAACAGCACGACGCACGAGGCGATTGACTTTCGCATGACGGAGATTCCTTCGGTTCGAACGTTGAGTGAACAGCCGCGTTTACGCCGGTAGCAGCGACTTTGGCAATAGCAGCAAAAACATCGCTACCCATACAGACCAGACAGAAACAGAACGCGGCGGATTGGCGGTTAGGGCGAAAAGGATGATAGCCTGAAGACGATTGCGAGTTGGTGGTTCGATAAGAAGACTCGGCAGACAAAAACAAGTGTTGGACTTTTCTAGCAGACGCAAGAGCTTCTACGACGGCAGGATTGGTCGCGCTGGTCGTGTTTTGCCGGAAGACAGCGGATGCCGTCGTTCATCGGGACGGTTGGCTGTGCTAAGGCAGGCGTTGCCGACCGCGTGGACGATGGGCGTCTTTGGGCCGATTCCCCGCCCGGCCTAGCCACAATGCATGGGGCGATGCGCGAAAACAAACTCCGGGCTCAACACGCCTCGCAACAAAACTGCGTTGACGTGATCATGCCGCGACCGATGAGGGCAGTAAGCGACTTTGAATCGGCCTCGGCTGCCGCCCCGATTTAGTACGACCGTGGCTCACATTCCCCTAAAAGGCTACCGGACGCTTGATACCCCAAGCAAGCTATCCTCCCGTTTTCTGGTTGTTTTCACCCGAAATATTGGGGTTGCGTACCGCCGGCAGGACGTTTTCTCCGGCCAACCTTCCACCGCCGGTTTGGCTGTTGCCCTGCCGCCCTTGAGGTGCCCCGAACTGGGGGG
>WGDQ01000511.1 GCA_015493185.1 Planctomycetaceae bacterium | reverse complement strand
TGTCGGTAAACGGCCTCGCGAATGACCGAGAACTTCGGGGGCTTCTTCTTCCCCTTGCCCGCGTAGACGACGGCCGGCAGCAACAACAGCACGGCAATGGCAGCCATTGCTCGAGACGAAAAATATGAGACCGATGTGCGGTGTGGCACCGCTCGGCGTTCGCTGGTGCGTGCCGGTAGAGACGGCAACCGCGACGGGTGGAGGCCGGCGTTTTGGCAACTGGCTCCGGCGTCGCGGCCACCAAGAGCGGGCGCCGGACTACCAACACGCTGCTGGTTTGCTGGATGTGGGCACATGATCGTTGGTTTCTCTGACTGCGCGTTTTTGAACTTTTAAGAGGGGTACCGCCTTGTTCAATTTGCGATGCGGGACACTCGATCGCCGCGAGTTGTCGAGCCGTCCGACACGTCTGACGCTGTAGACGCGTCTGATTCGCCCCGTTCGTCCCATTCGCCCCATTCGTCTGCTTCGTCTGATTCGTCAGGGGGGCGGGATACCAAACCGCCAAGCCGGCACACTGCCGCACACATGGTGGTGCCACGCGGTGGCGGCGATTGCGGTGCCAAGGCGCCCGAACAAAAGAGCCTGGCACCAAAGTGGTTGGTCCTCGTGGAAAACTCTACGACAACTCTTCGGCGGCCGACGGCGCGGGCGTGTGAAAAATTCGTTTTTTCCGGGTTTTTCGTGCGTGTGCCCGGCCAAAAGGCTATCGTTCGGTCCGCGTGTTCGAGATAATCGGGCGCGAGGCGAAGCGCGTGTCCTGCATTTCAACGATCGGCGGATAGATTCATGGCGATTCGCGTTTTTGCGGTCGATCATCCCGACTTGCCACCCTATGAGATGCCCGACCGGTTCCGGCACGAGGTGGCCTACTTTATGACCCCCGCCGACGAAGCGGGCGTGCCCCACCTGGGCGAAGGCGAGTATTGGATTCGCCTGGACGATGCGCGTCGGGCATTGGAAAGCGGCGTGATCGAGATCGTCTCACCGCTCAGCAGCGAGCGGCCCACCGAGGTCGAAATCAGCGACGAGCAGTCGGACTGGCTCGAATGGATGGTCGCACACGGCGTGCAGCACATCCGACTCGAATGAGCCGCCGCGTTCGCCCGTTTTTCAGGCACAAACGGACGGGGGCCGAGAACTCGAGAAAGATCGCCGCGCCGTCCCACCAGAACGATGCGTGCCTCGACCTCTTGGAGACGGGCGGTTAACGCGCGGAAACTGCCGGACCGTTCGGATTGCCGCCGGTTTGCCGGAGCCAGGTGCGCACGGTTGTTTTTGTGAGGGCCCGCTTCAAGCGGGTGCGACGAATCGGCCGCAGATCGAGCAATAGACGCACGACGGCAGGGTGAGAGGGCGGATGCCCAATCAATAGCCGTAGATCCAGTGCCCGGCCAGGCGTATCAGCGTGCCCGAGGTTTGAGGCAGCAAAAGGGCCACGATAAGCCCCAACAGCAGGGCAGGCGCCAAGCGATAGACAAGAAAGTCGATCATCCGATTTTTCTTCTGTTTTCTCTCGGTGTACGGCGGATGGCGCTGCCCGCGGCGGGAACCGGTGTTTTTCACGGCAAATGCCAGTCGCCGGCAGTAGGTCCGGCCGTGTCTGTCTCGAACCAATGCGGCCACGGGTCGGCTCGGCGACATGGCCGCTGAACCCAGCCGCGCGCCAGTGGGTAGTCGCACTCAAACAGCCGAGGCCCAGCACGCGGGCGGGCATTGGCCACCGGACAGCGGGGGCGCACCGTGCTCGTCTCGTCCGACGCGACGGCCGCCTGAGGGTGCTCATCGGAAGTGCGGCACATCGAAAGTATAGTTTTTTCGCTGCGCGGGGCCGGGCTTCTGAAAAAACCGCGGGAGCCCGGGCGTCAACAAACGTGGTGCCTGCACAGAAACAGAAATAGGGCGAGGTTTTGTCCGCCTTGCTGGGTCCGTGTGCCTCTTTCGCTCGCGAAAACACCACACGGCATGTGGGGCCGCCGACTCGCTTAACATCCTTAAAAGACGGCTGCTTGCGCCGCCTGCCGCTGCGGAGATTTTGCCGGCTTCGGCCCCTCGCGATGGGTGCGGATCGCGTTGCGACGCACCACGTGCCTCGCACTCAACAGGGCAATGCACAGGCCGATCATCGGGTTTTTCTCGCGACGAATATCCGGCTTTCGTCGCAGGATCGGCTGCCTCGCACGCGAGAAAAAAGGCTCGATCGCAACTCGATCGCAAGGGCACGGGGGTCACAGCGAACCGTTGCCGGCGAACATGAGAGGCGGCCGGTGTGTCTTTCCACCTGAGCGTACGATGCCGAGCCTGCGAGCAACTTGCCGGGGTGGAAGCGTGCGGGCTCGACGCGCGCCGTTTTTGGCGGGCCTCCACGTTGTTCCGGTGACTTTTGTAGCGACCCGCCCAAAAAGCGT
>WGDQ01000510.1 GCA_015493185.1 Planctomycetaceae bacterium | reverse complement strand
TGCCCACCCCAATCGTGGATCAGACAACATGACGATCATCCGGCAATTTTCATCACCGTGGGTTTATCGGGTCGCGCAAAGGTGGCAAGCGGCATCTCACGTGCAGAGGCTGGTGGAGTGGAGCGCCGCGCGCGTGGCATCGACATTGCCAATCGTACTGGCGTTGCTGCTCACCTCGGCCGCTTCTGTCGCACAAGCGGGCAAGGTGGCCGCCTGGCGGCACACGAAGCCGGCCGATTTCCAGAAAGGCAAGGCCGATGGCGTGGTGATCGACGCGGAAGGCAACCTGCGATTGTCGCGCGACGTGCGCGAAGTGGCCGATCTCGACTGCGCCTCGGTTTGCGATTTGGCGCCCGCCGGCAACGGCCGAATGCTGGCCGCGACCGCCGTTCCCGGCAAAGTGGTGGAAGTCGACCACGACGGCACGACACAAACTCTGTGGGAAAGCAAGGAAGACCAGGCGTTCGCGCTGCTCGCGCTGCCCGATGGACGAACGCTCGTGGGCACCGGACCTCGCGGCAAAATCTATCAGCTCGATGCCCAGGGCAAGGCGAGCGACTTTTTTCAAATCGATGGCCAGTACGTCTGGGACCTGGTTGCTGACGCTCAAGGAAACGTTTACGCCGCAACGGGACCAAAAGGCACGATCTATCGCATCGGGCCCGATGGCAAAGGTGGAGTTTTTTACGCAACGCGTCAGTCGCACGTACTTTGTCTGGCCATTGCGCCCGATGGCGGATTGCTGGCTGGCACGGATGGCGAGGGTCTCGTGCTGCACATTACGCCCGACGGCAAGCCGCGCGTATTGTACGATACGGCAGAGAACGAAGTGCATGCCGTGCGCGCCGATGCGCGAGGCATCGTTTATGCGGCAACGGCCGCGGGCGGTCGGACCTCGACCACGCCATCGGCCACGAAACAAGCTTCGGCCGGCAAACCCGGCGACAACCGTGTTTATCGCATCGGCCCCGATGGTTCAGCTCGCGAGCTTGTAAAGGTGAAGGCCCGCATCTACGCCTTGGTGCCTCTCGGTTCGGGCGACACGATGCAGGGCGATGCGCCCGAGTGGCTTGCCTGCACCGGTCCGGAAGGACTGCTTTACGCATTTTCGCCTGACCAGGGACGCGCCTACCAAAATGCCCGATTCGATACGGAAACGCTGCTCGCAGCCGAGCGCGATCAGCAGGGGCGGCTCTGGATTGCCACGGGCAGCCCCGGCAAGGTGTACTTACTTTCGGCCGGCTATCGCACCTCGGGCACGCTCACCTCAGCACCGCTCGACGCGAAGCTCACGGCCACGTTCGGCCGCCTCACGTGGCGTGGTCGCACGCCCTCGGGCACGCAAATCGCAATCGCCGTTCGCAGCGGCAACACCGAAAAACCTGACGACACGTGGAGTGTCTGGTCGGTTGAAAAAACCGATCCCAACGCGGCCGTGGCCGAATGTCCCAAGGCACGTTTCTTGCAATACCGAGTCACCTTGACCACCAGCGACACGCGAGCAACCCCGTTGGTGCGTTCCGTGGCGGTCAGCTATTTGACGGCCAATCAGGCACCGCAAATCACCAAGTTCACCGTGCCCCACGTAGAAGATGGCGACGGCAAAAAAGTTCAGAACGAATTGAAAATCGACTGGGATGCGAGCGATCCCAACCAAGACGGCCTCCGCTACCGGCTGCGATTCCAGAAAGACGGTTGGCAAGACTGGGTATTGCTGAAAGACGATTTGAAGGACGACCACTTCACCTGGGATATCACCAGCGTGCCCGAGGGTGTGTACCGGTTGGAAGTCGTGGCCACCGACCGGCCGAGCAATCCCCCTGAGGCGGCCTTGCAAACACGCCGCGTAAGCGAACCGTTCGTGGTCGACCGCCACGCGCCGAAAGTGCAGGCAAGGCTGGTTGGTCTGGAGCAGAACGGATCGGCGACAATCGAAGCCACGATCGACGATGCGATGTCGCCCATCGCAAGGGCAAGTTACTCGGTCGACTCGCAGCCGTGGGTGAACGTGTTTCCGAACGATGGATTGTTCGACTCGCCACACGAAG
>WGDQ01000509.1 GCA_015493185.1 Planctomycetaceae bacterium | reverse complement strand
GAATCCTTTCTCCCCCCCACCACAGGACGCCCAGTTTACCGAACAATCCCCAAATTCTCCTATTGACATTTTTCCCACTCCAAAACCCCTACAAAACCTGACGTGCACCCCGCCACGGCCGTGACACACGGCTCGGTTCGCGATCGTGGCCCGGCTCGGGATAGAATTAGAGCATTCCCGTCGCTCGTCCGCCGCCAAAGGCTTACACGAAGGACGACGCCTGCGTGGTCTATGTGCGTTGGCGAGCAACAACGAGCGGCGAGCAGGCGAAGGCAACAAAACGATCGGGTCGCCGCGAAACGGATCGAAACGCGCGGCACACAAAGGGTGCCAAAGCCAGAGCCGGCCCCCGTCAGGTGAGTTCGCCAAAGCGGCGACGTTCAGTGAAGATGACGAAGGTGAAAATGTAGAAGATCAACGCGATCTCGTCGCATGCACGTTGTGCGCGAGAAGCGCAGACTGGAAAAAACAAACAGGAGGCAGCGGGATGCGAGGCAGCGCGAAAAACAGGAGTGTGGAAAGCACCGTCGGGCGGTGGGATAAAACTTTGCTTCGACTGCTGGCGATCATGATGATCGGTTGCGTCGCCGGCGCAGTCGGTGGTGCCAGCGGCGCGGCGGCTCAGGAGAAAACCCCCGACGCCTCGCCCGGCGAGCAACAGATTCGGGTAATCACCTACAACGTGCAGTTCTTGCCCGGTTTGGCTGCGGCGTTCAACGAGCGCAAACACACCGACTACCGGGCCCGCACGATCGGTCGCCTATTGGCTGAGTACGACATTGTGGGGCTCAACGAGGTGTTTCACCACAAGCCGCGGAAGCTGCTCTTAGATCAGTTGCGCGCGGCCTGGGGCGATCGGTTCCAACTGATCGTGAGCCCCGAGCCCGACGATAAGCGATTCAACGGCGGATTGGCGATCGCCACGCGGCTGCCGATGGTCGACTCGCACGCCATGCTCTACAGCGTGGGCAGTAGTCCGAAAAAATATGGCTTGAAGGCCGACGGGTTTGCGGCCAAAGGCGCGCTGCACGCCCGTGTGCGACCAGGCCAAAACGCGGCTGACGATGCGTTTTTCGATGTGTTTGTAACGCACCTGGAGAGCAAAGACGACGAGATCCGCGTCATTCAGTATCGCGAACTTTCTGATTTCATCCGACAGCACAGTGCCCCGCGGCACGCGGCCATTGTGATGGGCGACTTCAACACGCGAGGCAATCCAGAGTATCAGCAAGACGACGGATCGGCCTATCACCTGATGCTCGAAATCTTATCGGCCGCCCGACCGTCAGATCGACTGATTGACCTGTGGCCGGCGCTCAACACGGGCAACGGCGGCACGAGCGAACAACTCACCGACGACGGCGGTCGCCGGATCGATTACATCTTTGTTTTCCAACCGGCCGATGCCGAGCCACGGCTTGTGCCACGAAGTTGTCGAGTGCGCCAATTCCGCGATCCCAAGGTCGAGGCGCTGTCGGATCATTCGGCCGTCGAGGCCGTATTTGCGTGGCGCGGTGCCGAAGCGGCCGGCAATGCGCCATAGTGGTTTGCAGCGCCGCAACCATCCGCGGTAACTGCGCGGTAACTGGCCATGCAAGATAGCTCGGCGGAGGACGGGCAGAGCATCAGTTGCGGCGTATCGGTGGCTTGCCGGCATGAACAAGGGCCGCACCGTATCGACAAACCGCTGGGGCATTGTCGAGGCGACCCGCACCATGGAATCTGGCGGCGCGGCCGCCGCAATCCAGCGGTCGAGTGCGAACAGTTTGTTGCGGCTTTGTTGCGGCGCCGGGCGAACTTTCTTTTTCTGAGGCGGAGTACAGCATGGCTTTTCGCTTAGCGGTTGTGGGTGTCGATCATCCGCACGGTTCCGGATGGCGGCGGCTGCTGTTGAATTTGGCCGACGAGATCGAGATCGTGGCCGTGGTGCCTCGTTTCGGAGGCGAAACGGCCAGTCTTGAAGAATGGCTCGAACAACGTCCCCGTTTCGAAACCGTCGAGGCGCTGACCGATTGGGGCGAGTTCGACGGCGCGTTGGTTTGCCTGCCCAACGACGAATGCCCGCAGGCAGCGGTTCAGTTGGCCCAAAACAAAAAGCATTTACTGGTAGAAAAACCGTGCGCGGGCCGGGCCGACGATTTCCGACCGGTGGTCGAAGCGGTGCGCCAGGCGGGCGTTGCTTTCCAGAGCGGCTACGTGTGGCGCTATCGCGAGGCACCGCAACGCCTGCGGCGCATGGTCGACGATCGGCGGTTCGGCAAGCTGATCAGCGTTGAAATGTCGATGCACACCAGCGACGTGGCGCGGCGCGATCCGGCCCACTATTTGTTCGATCGCCGCTACAGCATGGGGGGCTTTTTCAACTGGCTCGCCTGCCACTGGATCGATTTGCTGTTCTACGTCACGCGGCAAAAAGCCGTAGCGGTTACGGCCAAGGTAGGCTGTTTCGGCGCGGTGCCGGTCGACGTAGAAGATGGCGGAGCGGCCATCATCGAGCTGGCCGACGGCGGCATCGCCACGTTGGTGGGCGGCTATTGGCTGCCTCGATGGTGCGGTGAGAGCCATTGGTCGATGCGCGGCAGCAAACGCTGGGTTCACTGGCAGCCTACCGCGCCCGATAGCGGCGGCGTGCTGGAAATCCACGGTCCGCAACCGCAGTGGGACGCCATGGACGAAACCTTCACGCTGCCGCACGACCATACCAAAGGCTACGGCGGCGCGGCCGGACTGGAACTGGTGCGCGACTGGCTCCGGCTTGCGCGGAGCCAAGAACCCGAAGCAACCCCAAGCTGCCGCAACACGCCGCAAACCGCGCTGGCAACACTGGAACTGATCGACGCCATCTATCGTTCGTCCGATCAGGGGTGCCGGGTCGAATGCGAAATCGGGGCCGACTGACCGCGCGGACCGGCCTCGTTGTTTTTTTGTGGCGCGTTCCCCGCCGAGCAACCGGCGCTCAGGATGCCTGGCCGCCTGGTTTGCGCATCACAAAACCGATCACGCTGGTTTTACCAAACGCTTTTTGCAACGCGCCCAGCACCAAGGCGGGCATGAGCAGCAACGGGTAGATCGGCATTCGATAACGTCCGCTCGAAGCGCGCCAGCCGATTTTACGAGCCAACCAACTATGCCACCCCACCGACCAGTGGTTGGCCCCTTCCAGCTCGTATCGCGTTTGCACCAGCTCCAACCCCGCATCGGCCGCATAGCGGGCCAGCGACTCGCGGTCGAACAGCACGAAGTGCCGCGGCGCGTGCCAACCGGCCCACCATGGTCCCATCCATCGCTGATCCAACGCATCTACGTTGGGAGTGACACCGCGGATTTCTCCGCCCGGTTTCAGCACCGTGGCGAGCCGCCGCAGGGTTCGCTTCGGATCGGGAACGTGCTCGATCACGTGATTGAACAAAATGAGGTCGACGCTTTCGGGCTCGACGATTTCCAGCAAGTTTTCGTCGGTGCCAACGTAGGCCTCGACGCCTTGGCGGCGCAACTGTTCGACGGGGCCCTCGCACGGATCGATGCCGATCAACCGCTGCTCGGGACCGGCATAGGGCTTGAGGGCCACGAGCCAGTGCCCGTTGCCGCAGCCAAAATCGAGCAGCACCCCTTTCTCGGGCAACCGCGGCAGCAGCTCCCGACGCTTCAACGCAACCATCACGCGATACAGCCCGCGCATCAGTGCCCCTTTGGGCGGACATTGCGCAAAGCAACCGTATTCAGGCGGGTAATACTTGAGAATCTCGCGATCGTCGGGCCGCGGATTCAAATACACCAAACCACACCGTCGGCAGCGAACGAAACGAAACGGGCGCAGCGCATATGCGTCGTCGATCACGCCCACATACTCGTGATCGGCCGATACCGTGGCAACCACCGTAAAGTCGTCGGCGCCGCAGCCATTGCACGGCACGTCGATCAATGGCGCCGGCGCCGTACCGGCGTCGTCCGCTTTCGAAGGCGATGTTTTCGATGCCAAGGGCGAGCGATCCTTCCTGTGCGAGAAGAAAAACCAGTAACAATCCGGCCGAATGAGGCAGCCCATCCGATCGACCTTCTGAAACGAGCCACGAAGATCGTCCGCCGTGTTCAGCCGGTTCGATCGTTGGGCGTGTTTTT
>WGDQ01000508.1 GCA_015493185.1 Planctomycetaceae bacterium | reverse complement strand
GAGCTTATTCAAGGAAAGCATACCGCGTGGCGTTCTCGCGCGAACCGCGATACGAATCGCTCCCCCCGTTGGGCCGCCGCGCAGCCCCCGAGCTCTTTTATTGAGACGCATTGCCCCGCCTGCGGCAGTGTCCGTTTGCCCCCTGCTACGCTCTTGGTCCTACGCCTGCGAGGAAACCGCTGTATGGCCACCACAATCCGATTTTTGTCGTTGCTCGGGCTGCTTTGCAGCCTGTTCGGGTCCGCCGCCGTTAGTATGGCCCAGCCTCCCAGCGCCGCAGAGCCCGCACGTCCGTCCGATTCCTCTGCCGCCGAGTCGTCCAGGTCGGCAGCCGTCAATCCACTCGACACCAAATGGCTGACCACCGAGCTTGGCCGCCGGCTGGTTGCATCAGACACGACGCTGGAGGAGCTGATTCGCTTTTGCGAAGCCCGCGTGGCCCGTCTGCCGCGTTTCACATCGCTCGAAGCCTGGCAGCACTATGCGGCCGTGTGCCGCGAGAATGTGCTCACTCAGATCGTCTTCCGGGGCGAAGCGGCCCGTTGGCGCGACGCGGCCACCGGCGTCGAGTGGCTCGACACGATCGCGACCGACCACGGCTACCATATTCGCAAGCTGCGTTACGAAGCACTGCCGGGGCTATGGATTCCCGCCTTGCTCTACGAACCCGACCGGCTCGACGGCCGGCACCCTGTGGTGCTGAACGTCAACGGCCACGATTCCAAGGGCAAAGCCGCCCACTACAAACAACTGCGGTGCATCAACCAGGCAAAACGCGGCATGCTGGCCCTCAACGTGGAATGGCTCGGCATGGGCCAGTTGCGCGGTGAAGGATTCGTGCACTATTGTTCGAACCAGATCGACCTTTGCGGCACCAGCGGCGTGGCGCCCTTCTACTTGGCCATGAAGCGAGCGCTCGACCTGCTGCTCGCACATCCGCACGCCGACCCCAAGCGGGTGGCCGTGGCAGGGCTATCGGGCGGCGGTTGGCAAACCATTTTCATCAGTTCCTTGGATACCCGCGTCACGCTCTGCAATCCGGTGGCCGGCTACGATAGTTTTCTCACACGCTGCCGACACTCAGAAGACCTGGGCGATTCGGAACAAACGCCCGTCGACATGGCCGCGCTGGCCGATTACACGCACCTGACAGCCCTGCTCGCACCGCGTCCGGCACTGCTCACCGTCAACGTGCAGGACAACTGCTGCTTTCGCGCCGACCGCGCGTTGCCGCCGCTGCTCGAAGCCGCCCGACCGATCTACGCGTTGCACGGCGTGCCGCTCCATTTGAGATGGCACGTCAACCACCATCCGGGCGATCACAACTTCGGGCTCGACAACCGGCAGGCCCTTTATCGCATGTTCGACGACTTCTTTCGCCCGCCGGGTGGCCCATCGCAAGCCAACGAAATTCCCAGCGACGACGAACTGCTAGAAGCCCGCGTGCTCGATGTGCCGCTGCCGGCGCAAAACCTCGATTTCCACCAACTCGCACTTCAACTTGCGCGGCAACTCCCCCATCGCGAGCCGGCCCCTTCGGACGCTGCCGCGCTCAAGTCGTGGCAACAGCAACGACGGAAAAAGCTTCGCGAGATCGTGCGTTACCGATCGTACGAGCCACTGCAAGCCACCGAAGCAACACGTCACAGTCGGGCCGGCATCCGCTCCGTATCGTGGCAATTGCGACTCGACGACGAGTGGACCCTGGGCGCCGTTGAAATTTCGCCTGACAAACCGACCGGCACGGTCGTGGTAATCGACGACAACGGTCGGGCATCGGCCGCCGACTTGGTGCAAAATGTTCTTTCGCAAAACCAGCGGGCCATCGTCGTCGATCTGCTCTACTTCGGCGAAGCCAAAGTCGCCTCGCGCCCCGAGCTGCGATGCTTGTTGATCTCATCGGTCGGCGAGCGTTTGTTGGGCCTTCAGGCCAGTCAGTTGGCCAGCGTGGTGCGATGGGCCAAACAACGGTTTTCGGACCAGCCCGTGTCCGTATCGGCCCGCGGCCAGCGCAGCAGCACGGCCGCCCTGGTGGCCGCCGCATTGGAAACGGCAATCGACCGCACGACGCTCGACCGGCCGCTCGGCAGCCTGAAACAGGTGATCGAGGACAACCGCACGGTTCAAAATGCCACCGGTCTGTTGTGCGCCGGATTGCTGGAACACTTCGACCTTCGCGACATCGGCGAGTTGGTTCGGCCAAGGCCCATCACCCTGCGAAACGCCGGCCCGCGGGCAAACGAAGAGCTCGGGCACCTTGCCTCTTCTCAAGGCTCAACCGCGTCGCTGGCGTACAACCGCGATGAACCCGATAAGCCCTAGGGCCAACAAAATGAAGCTGCCCGGCTCGGGAATCACTTTGATGCCCGTGGCCACCAACAGCGCCGTAAGCGAGGCGCTGACGTTGACCGGGTCGGTGGCCAAGGTTGTTTGCGGAATCGCGATGGGCACGATCAGTGTCACGCCGTTGGAGTTC
>WGDQ01000507.1 GCA_015493185.1 Planctomycetaceae bacterium | reverse complement strand
TCCCAGGTCCGAGATTGTGAGCAGGCGATTCATATCAAGCGAGGGCGGAAGCAGGCGAATCCTCCTTCGACTGGTCGATGCAGACCGACGACCAGACGCTCGGCTCGCTCGCGATCGAAGCCGGAATTGGATGTTGAAAACACCTTCTCAACGTTCCACCGCATCGCGGGCCTGGCCGCAACCTCGCTACGAAACAACCCCGCCACAAACGCACCGCCGGATATTCTTCCGGCAAACCCGACAAGAAGCAGAAGTAGAAACAGAAGCAGTAGCCCGCCGCGTGTCGCCAAAAAGCCGCACCGCCGGGCCACCATAGCGTTGGGCTTGTGTCGTGCATCACGGGCACCGCGCTCTCAGGCGGTGCTCAGTCGCGCGCGTCGGTGAGTTCGCGCACTTCGTCCTGCCCCGTGCCCGCGGTTCCGCGTCCTTGCCGTTCGGCGTAGCGGGCGACAATTTCGAGCAGCTCAGGCCGTTTGATCGGCTTGGTCGTGTAGTCGTCGCAGCCCGCGTCAAGGCACCTTTGCCGGTCGTGGCTCATCGCATGCGCGGTCAATGCGATCACGGGCCCATCATAGCCGGCCTCGCGAAGCCGTCGTGTGGCCGAGTATCCGTCGAGCACCGGCATCTGCATATCCATCAAAATCACATCGAAGGGCCGATCGTTCTGCCCGGCGGCCCCCGATTCGTCCTGACGCTGCTCGGCGGCCAACACCGCGTCGATCGCTTCTTGGCCGTTGCCAACCACCGTAACCCGCGCTCCCGCCTTCTTGAGCACGAAGGAAATCAATCGCTGATTGTCGGGGCCATCTTCGGCGAGCAACACGTTGCACCCCAGCCGCACGCCTGCGGCCTCTTGGGCCTTGGTTTTCGCTTGCCGCCGCCGACTGGCCGTTTCTCCGGCCTCGTCGTCACCCTCGCTGCGCACATCGATCAGCCGCACCCCGTCGAGCGGACCCACGCCGATGGTCACGGTGAATCGGCTGCCCTCGTTCGGTGCGCTTTGCACTTGGATCGTGCCGCCCAGCATTTCGGTCAAGCGTTTGCTGATGGTCAGCCCCAGCCCAGTGCCACCAAAGCGTCGTGTGGTCGAGGTATCGGCCTGCGTGAAGGGGCGAAACAGCCGCGCCATCTGCTCGGGCGTCATGCCGATGCCGCTGTCGATCACCTCGAACTGCAATAATGCGTCGCTGTCTGGCTCGCGAAGCAGGCGAATGACCAACCGCACTTCGCCTTCCGAGGTGAATTTGATCGCGTTGCCCAACAGGTTTATCAAAATCTGCCGCAGTCGCGTCGGGTCGGTGTGCACCGTTTCCGGAATCGGGCTCGCATACTGCACGCGCAGCGGCAATTTCTTTTCGTCCGCGCGCACCTGCATTAGCGATGCCACGTCGTCCACGATCTGCTTCGGATGGCACGTGATTCGCTCGATTTCCATCCGACCTGCTTCGATCTTCGAAAGATCGAGAATGTCGTTGATGATCTCCAGCAGATACTCGCCGTTGCGTTTGATCGTTTTGGCGGCCTCGACCTTCTCGCGATCGCGAGGCTTCAGCGTGCTGCCGTTTTCCAGGTGCTCGAGCAGCACGTCGGCAAAGCCGAGAATGGCGGTCATGGGCGTGCGAATCTCGTGGCTCATATTGGCCAAAAACTCGCTTTTCGCACGGTTGGCCGCTTCGGCCGCTTCTTTGGCCTCGTGCAGTTCCAGCTCGGCCAGCTTGGCCACGGTAATGTCTTCGTGCGCAACGACGATCCGCACCGCCCCCTCGTGGTCGAACCGCGACACGTGCACCGTGTACCATTTTTTCTGATCCGCCAGGTGCGATGTGTACTCGTAATGGAAATCGCCGCGGCGATTGTTCATCACATCGCGAATGCCGTTGGCCACCGCTTCGGCGGTTGCCCGATCGGGCCCGGCCGTCTGGTCGCAGATTTGCAAGTAGTTCATTCCCTTGCCGGCCAACGGATCGCGCATGCCGTGCTTTCGCGCAAAATGCCGCCAGGCGGCGTTTACGGCAATCACCGTGCCCGTCTCATCGAGAATGGCAATCTGCAACTGCAACGAGTCGAACGTCGATCGCAGAAAGCTTCGCGCCTGACGCAGCGAACGCTCGATCTCCACGCGCTCCACCAACTCGTCGTTGGCGCGCTGCAACATTCGCCGGCTAATCACACCCAGCACCAGCACCACAATGCCGATGCTGCCGAACATCCAGCGAATGCCTTTCTGCTGCACGCTGATGCGGCGCCGCTCGAGCTGAATCAAACGATCGCAGGCCTGCGTGAGGCCGTCGGCGCTGATGGCCAGCAGTCGGGTTTCGTGAACGCTCGGCCGACGCGTACCGTGGCCCGTCGCATCGTGGCCCAACATACCATCGGCGGTCCGCAGCAAACCGCGCCAGCGGTCCTCGACCTGCTCCAACCCCTTCACAAACTGCGGACTGTGCGAACGATGAAAGTCGAAAGCCGGATCGCCCGACTTCAAGGCCTCGAGCAGTGTTGTAAACTGCCGCTTCGCGGCATCGACGTTTTCTCGTCCGGCATCATCAGGATATTCCACCGCCACAAGCTGCCTGGCGGCCACGGTTTGGGCCAGGGCACGCAAACGCCCCATATTGTCGATGCGCCGTGCGATGCTCGCCGTCATCCAGGTTGTCTGAAACCCGACCACAGCCACGCACACGGCGGCAACAAATACCAGCAGTTGGCTCAGCACCAACCAGAAGCGCCGTCGCAGAGGCACCGGATTGGTTTCGCCAGTTAACTCCATCGTGTCGACCATCGGCCTATCACATCTGCCCCTACGGCGACAGTGCGCCGCGGAAAAAGCGACCTCGTAGCCTGTTGACAAAAAAACGGCTTCGCCTGCATGCGGGCAGCAGAACAACCTGTCTCTTATACACATCTGACGCTG
>WGDQ01000506.1 GCA_015493185.1 Planctomycetaceae bacterium | reverse complement strand
CTCGAAAACCAGCACATTCTCTGTTTCCGTGTCGAACGTTTCTGTCTGCTGGCAAATGGCCTCTTGCGTACGTTCTTCCAGCGCGCGCAGGTCGGCCAGCGTGGCAATACCCGAAAGGTCGAGAATCAGCGACACGCTGCCATCGCCAAGAATCGTCGCGCCGGCGAAACACTCGCAATTCTTCAAGTGGCGTCCCAACGGCTTGACGACGATTTCCTTCGAGTCGTCGATCGTGTCGACTACCAGACCAAACCGCGTGCTGCCTGTTTCCACGACAACGACATGAATCGCATTGCCCGCGCCGCGGGCAGTATCGCCGTTGTCGTCCGCCTGTGGGGTAAGCTCCTGCGCCTCGGCCTGCAACACCTCGTTCAAATACACCAGCGGCAGCAGTGCATTCCGCAGGAAAAGAACCGAGGCGTTCTTGATTTGGCGAATACGTTGCGGCGCTTCTTCACTTCGCACACGTACGATTTCCGCAACATTGGCCTGAGGTACGGCGAATCGTTGGCCGCGGCTCCGCACGAGCAACGTGGGAATAATGGCCAGCGTAACCGGCAACGTCACGCGGAACGTGGTGCCGTGCCCTAATTCCGAAATCACGTCGACCGTGCCGCCCAGACCCTCGATGTTCGTGCGAACCACATCCATGCCTACGCCTCGGCCGCTCACGGCGGTCACCTTTTCGGCGGTGGAAAAGCCGGGGTGAAAAATCAGGTTCACGGCCTCACGCGAGCTCAAGGTCTTTGCTTGTTCCTCCGTAATCAGCCCCTTGGCAATCGCTTTGTCTTTCAGACGCTGTGGATCGATACCCGCCCCGTCGTCGCGAATGTCGATGCAAACTTTGCCAGCCTGATGATATGCCATCAACTGAACGAGACCGGTCGGCGATTTGCCTTTTGCTTTGCGCTCTTCGGGGGTTTCAATGCCATGATCCATGGCGTTGCGAATCAAATGGGTCAGTGGGTCGCCGATCGCCTCACTGATCGATTTGTCGACCTCCACTTCCTTGCCGGTGATTTCCAGCCGACATTGCTTGCCCAGTTGGTTTCCCAAATCGCGTACTACCCGAGGAAAACGGTTGAATACGTTACCGATCGGCTGCAAGCGTGTTTGCATGATCGCTTCTTGCAACTCGCTGGTAACCTGATCCAAACGCGTGGCGGCCCGCACCGTAGCCGAGTGGTCTTCCGAGGAAATCAACTGAAGAAGCTGATTCCGGCAGAGCACAAGTTCTCCGGCCAGATTCATCAGGTGGTCGAGCAGTTGCACACGCACGCGAAGGCTGGCATCGCCGCCGGGCGACGTGCCGCGATTGGTCGCCGTCGCGGTGTCGGTTTTCGCTTTCGTGGTAGCATGCTCAGATTGCCCGGCCGCACGGTTCGCGGGCGATTCCCCATCGGAGGGTTTCTGAGCTTGCGTTCCGCCCTCCTGCTTCTGCTCCTGCTCGGCAGTCTTCATGGCGTCAGACGGGCCACTTTCGGCCGGTGTCTTGTCCGGGGCGTCTGCGGCAGAAGAAGCCTCCGCAGGCCCGTCGTCGCTCGTTTCCACAGGCGCTTCCGACCGGTTAGACGAGGTCGTCGTTCGCGGGGGCTGCTGATCGTCGGTGGCCGTTGAAGCAGGCTCGCTTTCTGCCGCGGCGTCGTCTTTCGCCGCATGGTGCAGGGCCTCAATGTGGGCTGAAATGTCTGCATCGTTCGACGTGGCAACGTTGTTGATCAGTCCTCGCAGCGTATCGGCGGCCCTCAGTAGCACGTCGATTCGTTCAGAAGTCGGTGGCAAATTGTGGCTGCGAAACAGATCGAGCAAGTGCTCCATGCTGTGTGCCAATTGGCCAATGGCCTGCAACCCCAGAAAACCGGCACCTCCCTTGATCGAATGAATGGCGCGAAAAACCGTGTTCACCAGTTCGGTATCGCAGTCGTCGCCGCCCGACTCGATTGCCAATAACTGGTTTTCGATGTCTGCCAAATTGTCGTTCGCTTCGCAAACGAACAAATCGAGCAGCTCTTGGTCGGCATTTGACATGGGAACCGGTCCGCTGAAAAAAACGCTCTTGGGGCGTGTTCAACTCTCGGGATCGCAGGGGGCCGACTGATCAAAACCGGCGGAAACCCAGCGAGCGAGGCGTCTTTTTTGTTTCGCAAGAAACGAAGCCGTCGTACTGCCCTGCGTGGGTGTGGAGAATAAATGGGGTTTCCTGCCGCGGGGGGTACAGAGACATCGGCGTGCCATATCATGCACGCCCAATCTGGTTCACCGGCGAGGCGAATTTCTTGTACGAAAGTACTTAGCTTATGGCTGATCGCGAGGCATGAAGAAAGCACGACTTTTTCGGTCACAACAAACCCAATCCGGTCGAGCGAAAGGCATTGCCTCGTGCCGTTGTTTCCGGCGGAAGAACTGAAAACCGCGGAATAATCCTCCTCAACACGACACGTCGGTTTGCCGCTGGAAAATCCACCACGAATAATCGTCCACCGTTGGTGTCAAAAAAAACGTTTGTGAAGATCGTAGCTCGGTGGACGATCGAACAACGAAGAATGCAGAAGCACGCTACGGTGGACGGTAAAACCACCAACTGTGTCAGTCCGGCGCACTTCTCGAAACGAAGAAAGACCGTTTTCAGCAATCCAAGATCGCGACGTGGTCCCAACGTTGTCCGCAAAGCAATTGCG
>WGDQ01000505.1 GCA_015493185.1 Planctomycetaceae bacterium | reverse complement strand
GTATTGGGCAACCGCCACACGCTGATTCCTCGCCGCAGCGACACGTGCCGCAACTTCGGTTTCTACATGGCGTGGCGCGAGGGCTACCGCTACATCGCAACGCTCGATGACGACTGTCGGACCGCGCCGGGTTTTCTCGACGATCATGCCGTGATTGCCCGCCCGGCGTCGACGCTTTGCGCCATCGAATCACCACCCTGGTACAACACGCTGGAAAGCTTGCGCCTACACGACCAAAGCGGAAACGTGACCTGCGGACACTATGCCCGCGGTTATCCTTATGCCCACCGTATCGAGCCGCCCGAGACAACCCGAAACGTGCAACTTGCGGGAGAAGTGGTTTGCAACATGGGGCTTTGGACGGCCGTGCCCGATATCAACGGCATCGACAAGCTCGGCCGCGACGTACCTCGCAGTGTCGCATTGCACCACGATCGTGTGGCCATTGCACCCGAAACGCAGTTGAGCCTGTGCATCATGAACGTCGCGTTTCGGGCCACGATTGTTCCGGCGTTTTATCAATTGCCCATGGACCTGCGCGTGGGTTCGCTACGCATTGATCGTTTCGGCGATATCTGGGCCGGCTACATTTTCAAACGGCTGGCCGATCGCCGTGGCGAGCTCATCACGATAGGCCGCCCGTTGGTCGAGCACACGAAGGCGGGCAACGTGCACCGCGAGGTGCATGTCGAGCATTTCGGCCACCTGCTCTCGCCCTACTTCTACGAGTTGGTGGATCGTGCGGCCGCCGACGGCGCAGTCGCTTCATATGCAACAATGTACGCCGATCTGGCCGATCGTTTCTTGACGGCCGTTGGCAACCATCGCTCGCTGCCCACGCCGTATCGCAAGTATCTCGATGCCATGGGGCGCCGCATGCTGGGGTGGGCCGAGCTCTTTGAGGCATCCCGTCAAACACCAGACGCCGATGGAGATTGCCCGCCTGCCCCACGGCTCCGAACGATCGGCTCGGCTGCCGAAACGCCCGGCGAATCATTCGGACGTTCTTCCACCTGAAGCGTCCGCTGCCTTGCTGCCCGCGGGCCCGTGCTTCGTTTTCGGCGATCGCTCGTCATCCAGCATCGCCTCGAGTTTTTTCAACGCCTCGGCCAGGCCACGATGCTGCGGGTAACGTTGCACGCCGCGGCGCAGCACCTCCAGTGCCGCATGCGGCAGCTCATGATGCAAGCGACGCGCGGCCCAGTTCAAAAAGTCGTCGGGCGTTCCCTCGCGCGCCGGGGGCAGCCAAAGCTCGCGGTAGCGCGCCCGCCGCGCTACCGCATCGGTCGGTGTATCGAGCCGGTAAACCACCAGATTCGGCGAGCGCTCATCGTAAAACAGCACTTCGCCCGGAACCGTAGCCGGGTCGCGCAGCTCTCGGCGATTGAAGTAGCTCAACCCCACCACAACGGGCCGCTCGGGGTTGTCTTCCAAAAGCTGCCGCATGTTGCCCACACCGGGCGAGCGGAACCAACCCATGTTGTAAACTCGCAACGGACGCTCCACATAGCCCAGCCGCGGCAACGCCAGAAACAGGCAAAACGGATAATCCGTCACGATGGGCACATCGGCATAGCGCTCAGCCACCAGGTGCATTGCGGCGATGTTTGCACGGTGATCGTTCAGATACTCGCGGCTTCGTTCCTGAAACGAGCCCACATGCGCCATCTCTTCGCCCACGGCCGCCTCGATCGACGGATAAAACCGTCCGTCGCGATTCGCCAAGTTCAGTGCAATCAGCGCCACGGTCGCCAGCGCGGGCACCAATTTCCGGCCAGAGCCCCCGAACCAGGCAACGCCCGCCAGGTAGAAGATCGTGGGCACCAGCACCACGAAGTATCGCGGCACCGCCAAGATGCGCCCCATGGCCAGCGACGTGCCGGCCAGAAAAATCAGGCTGAACACGACCATCGCCCGCTGCTCGACGACGCCGGCCATCGCGTCGCGCCAACGCCCCAAAACGCCACCGCTCGCACCGGCCGTTCCAGTCGGTTCTGGTCGATCGCTTGCCTTGGCCAGCCGAACGGCGCTGTACGCCGCTCGGCCCAGCAGCACCGCTACGCTCAGCACACACACGGCCACCAGGTCGGGAGACCAGACCACAGCCATCAAAAGGCCGAAGATCGAAGAAATCACACCCTCGTTCTGCGCCTCGACCATGCCCGACCATTTCATCAGCGCCAATTCAACAGTGAGCACGCCGGCAACCACCAGGGCGGCTTGTCGAAAGCGGCGTTTGGCCTCGCGCGACAAACGCGGATACACGATCGCGCCATACACGATCAGATACACCGCCAAGGCCATCGTTGCGATGGCACCGGTGGCCTTCATGAAAAACGCCATCAGCGACCAGGCTGCCGCCCTGATCAGGCGACCTCGCCCCACGGCCAGCGCCGTGGCCAGCACAAAAACCGTCAGCGGCCACTCCATGCCCACCATGCCCATTTGCGCTGCGTATAGCGGACACGTCATCGCCGCCAGCGTTACCAGGGCCGCTGCCCCACGCCCCACCTCACGGGCCAGCGCCGCATACAGCATCACGGCCACCACGCTGCCGGCCAGCAAGTAAAACAAGTGGTAAACCAGCAGCGTGTCGGCGGGCGACGAGGTCGACTTCATCAAGAGCGCCAGCAGCGTGGGCAGCACACTGGTCACATAGGCCTTCGAGCCACCGCGAAAGAGCGTTGGTTCTTGGTAAACCAACCTGCGGTAGTCGAAATCGTGCTCGACCAGCCAGTTTGCCTCGAGCCACAGCGACGACGCATAATCGAAAAAGGGGGGCGATCGCAGCAACTCGCGGTTCGCCCCAACCAACAACGCAAACACCAGCACGACGGCAATCAGGTACCAGTGCCAACCCGCATGCCTTGCAACGCGGGAGCCGGCCGAAGCCGGGGCAGGTCGTCGTTCGTGACGTCGAGGGCTGCGCTCAACACGGGCAATAGCCGACTCGACGGGGGGCTTGGCTTCTGGCATGAACTGCTTCGCGTCGTCGACCTTGCGCTGCCCTCTTTTGTTTGCCCGCGCACCAAGGCGCTAGGCTGTCGTTCACAAGGTCGCTGTTCGAGGGCACCGCGCCATGATAAACCCAAAGTCGCCGCCAGATAAGCAATCCGGAGTGCGACACCTTGCCCCGCACGGTTTTCCCGTGGCCGTGCGACACTCGAAACTCGATCCGCGTCAGCCACAATCCTCGTTGCCCGGCGGTTCACTTCCCACGGTTCCCTGTGTGGCGGCATGGTGATCCTCTTCTGGATCAATCGCCGCCAGCCGCGGCAACGCCGGCAAAAGAATGGTGAATTGCGTCCCTTTTCCCAATTCGCTTTGCACGAAGATCTCGCCGTTCTGGGCTTCGATGATCTTTCGCGCAATGGGCAGCCCCAAGCCGCTGCCGTCGGGCTTTGTAGAATAAAAGGCCTTGAAGATCCGCGCCCGCGTGTCTTCGTCCATACCCACGCCCGTATCGATCAAATC
>WGDQ01000504.1 GCA_015493185.1 Planctomycetaceae bacterium | reverse complement strand
TACAACAGCCGACGGGGCTGGCCGCTTCCGGTGGTGCCGGCAGAACGAACCGGCGAGGACGGAAGTGGCTGCTGGTAGTGGTGGCCGAATGGCCTGTTCAGCGAACCACCGAACCGGCCGCTACCTGGCGATCGGGTTGCAAGAGCACGACCGCATCGCCATCGCTGGCGGCCAGCAGCATGCCGTTGGATTCTTCGCCACGGATCATGGCCGGTTCGAGATTGTTGATGACGACGATCTGACGTCCGGCGAGCTCGTTGGGCTCGTAGTGTCCGCGAATGCCGGCGACGATTTGTTTCTTTTCGTCGCCCGTGTCGATTTCCAGCAGCAGCAGCTTGTCGGCATTCGGGTGCTCGCGTGCTGAGAGGATGGTGGCCACGCGCAGATCGAGCTGCGCAAAGGTGTCGTAGGAAATCGGCGGTTTGGAAGACATTGCCGCTGGGTTCTCCGAGAGAAAAAAGAAGTAGAAGTAGATGTCGATGTCGTTCAATAGTCCACGTGGGCTGGCGGCGGCGCGTGCTGGAGTTGATATGTCGCGTTGCCCGTGGTGTTTCGGTGGCGTTGGAACGCGACTTGGATTGCAAGCCGGCGCACATGGCCGATGCGAGGGGCGGGCCTGCCCGATCGCGCGAGCAAGGTCGATCGGCCGCGTGCTCGCGCCGCGAGGCGTGCGACGCCGTGGTCGATTCGAACCCGGGGGCTGGGGCGCCCCGTGGCCGAATCATAGGAGCCGTGCCGCCCGACTGTCAATCGGATGCGTTGGTCTGAAGAAGGTGTCTTCAAAAACCCAATGCCGGCTTCGATCACGAGCGAGCCGACCGTTTCGTCGTCGATCCGCATCGACCAGTCCGAGGAGGATTCGCCTGCTTTGCCCTTCTTGATACGGTCGGCTGCTTACCATCTCGGCCCGGGAAGTGATTGAAGACACCTTTCTGAAACGCACTGGGCGGCGGCCAGTCACGCGGCAACGTGTGTGGCCGCGCCGACTAGCCACCGCCCGAGAGGCGACGACCTGTTTTGATGGTGCCATCGTGTGATGGGGCACGGGTCGCCCTGCACACGACGCGAGGAGGATTCAAACGTTGTTGATTTCGAGCGATGCCTCGAGCACCTTCTCGATTCGCTGACGGATCTCACTGAGGTGGGCCCGTGCATAATCGGATATTTCCGCACCTTCTTGAGTCAACACCTTGTCGATTCGCTCGGCGATTTGTTCAAGGTGTGCTCGCGCCAGCGCCACGCCGTCGGGCGGTGCCGGAGGATCGTACCAGAGTCCGAAAACGAAACCGTAGCCAAACATCATGGGCCGACGCGGTCCTATAACGATGTGCGACAAACGGCGAACGTGTTCGCGCTGCAAATTGCGGCGAACGCGGTTGATGTCGAGTTTGCCCTCGGGTTTGCCGTCGGCCGGAAGCTCGCTCCAGATGTTGTCGGTCAGCACATCGAACACCTCGGGCAGCGTCAGCACCTTGGAAGGATCGTCGGCGTGCAGTTCGGCGTTTTGGATCGACCGCATCACGTTGGAATCGAGAAAACGCCGGATGACGACCCGTTGTACCGAGAGCACCTGTTGCACATAGGGATACTGGTAGGTGGTGTACCACCACCACCAATTGTCTCGCCAGTATTCGGGGGCCAGGCGCTTGAGCAGCTCGGGCGAGGCGCGAAAGGCCGAACCGGACAAGATGTTGTCGGCCAGAAACTTCATGGCCTCGCGCTGCTTCTCAACGGGAATCGGTTCGAATGGTGGCCGGGCGTTGGGGTCGCCGCGGTGATCGCGGTGGTTGTATTCGCCGCCGACGTATTGCGCCGTCAGATACGACGCGCGATACAGTTCGCCAAAAAGGTTGTTGAAGGCATCGCGAGTGCGTTGCCAGCCCTCGCCTTCGGCCACGACGCGCTCGGCCAGATCGTCGATTTGGTGTTTGACCAACTCGATGCGCTGCTGGGCATATTCGAGCGGGTCGCCCAGGTCGTAAAGGTTGATGCGAGGATCGGGGCTCATGTACAGATCTTCGTCGGTGCCGTAAGCCAGTTCGGGCTCCGGCGCGCGCGAGGCGATTTTTGCCAACGCCTCATCGCCTTTCACCGGCTTGTAGGCGTATTCGATGGCCCAGTAGTCGTAGGGACCGATCGTTTGGCTGAAGTAGTCGCCCTGCTTTTCTTCGGTTACGGCGATGTTGGCCGGTAGATAGTCCATCACCGAGCCGGCCATGCCCTTCTGGCGGGTAATGTTGGGGTCGTTGCACTGCTCGAGGCTCAGCATCGTGCTGGCTTTGAAGTTGTGTCGCAGGCCGAGCGTATGCCCGACTTCGTGCATGGTGACCTCTTTGATGGCCTGGCCGATAAACTCTTTGGGTACTTTGCCACCGGGATCGAGCTTGCCACGCGTGTGCAGCACGGCGGCCAGCAGACCAAGTTGACGCTGCATGCCGCGTCCGAGCTGGCATTGGTGGTGCAGCGGCCGTCGATCGAACCCTGTGGCCATTGTTGCCGGTGCCATGGGCGGCGCGTGCCGTGCGACGGCCGAATGCTCCTTTTCGGCCTGATTCAAACGTTGGAGCAGTTTTTCGACGGCGGGTTGGTAAGTGACCCAATCGGCCAGATCGCCCACGTGAAGCCGGGCCCAGGCAGCAAAGGGCATGTGCCGCGCCCGAGCGATGCTCTCAGGCAATCCGGCAATGGTCAGGTATTCCCTTCGCCAGTAGCGGACCATCGATTCGTCGAAAAGAATGTCGGCATCGAGAATTTGCCCGGTGCGTGGATTGGTGCGCGAGGGGCCCATGGCAAAGGCCGACGTGGTGGTGATCCAGCGGAAGGTGTTGTAGCGAATGTCCTCTGGATCGAACTCGTCGCGCGATTGCTGATCGCGCACTTGGATGGCATCGACGAAGCCGACTTTCTCGAACGCCTTGTTCCACTCGAGAATGCCTGCCTTGACGTAGGGACGGTACTCGCGCGGAACGGTTTTCTCGATCCAGAAGATGATCGGTTCCTTGGGTGGCGAGAGATCTTCGTCGGGGTTGGCTTTCTCCAGCCGCCAGCGGGTTACGTAACGCACGCGAGGCGTTTTGTTCGTGTCGCGCGAAAAGTCGTCGATCGTGCTCAGGAAATGGCCCACGCGATCATCGGCCAGACGCGGCTTGTAGCCGTTGTCTTTTGGCACCAATGAAAGACCGTAGTGAATGCCGATTTGCGTGCCACGCGGGTCGGGCGTATCGTCGTCGCCGAAGAACCAGTAGGACCACCAAGGCGACGTGAAGACGATGTTGACTTCGATTTCCACGTTTTTCGGGAAGGCCTTTACCGAGGCCCACGTGCTGCGGTTGCGGTCGGGTGAGACTCCCAGCCGCGGTAGATCGGTCATAAACAGGTCGGCTAGATCCACAAGCACCTTGCCGCCGTTGTCTTTCTCGCTTTTGATCGGCAACGCGAGGATGACACTATCGTTGTGCGAGAGCTTGACGGCATCGGCCTGCGGCGTGCCTTTTTTGGCGTGAACGCGAGTGTTTTTGCGAATGACCAACAGGCGATCGCCGGCGCGACGGAAGGCGATGATCCACTGGCCGCCGAAGTTGAGCGTGTCGCCTCCCAAGTACCAGCCGCTGCCGCGCGATATGGCGATGGGCAAAATCAGCTCTTTGTCGTATTGGCTCTTGCTTACCTCGAGCAGCAACTTCTGTTCTTTCTTGTTGAAATAGAGCGTGAACAGTCCTTTGATCGCCTCGGCGCCTTTGATCACGTCGTCCCATTTCGGGAATTTCTGCTCCTCTTTTTTGGCTGCCTTTTCTTTCGAGGCCTCCGTTTCGCCCTTTTTCACCTCCTCGGCAGCCCAGGCCGGGTGAAATGCCGATGCGGCCAAAGCGGACAGCAGAACGACCGCGGCGGCGGAGTGCATTGGAAAGTGTCGCATCGTTCTTCGCTCCTTTGGTTAAAAGACAGATAAACACCACCCCCGCGCGCACATCGACCGTGGCCACAGCCCGTGGCGGTTCGTAACGAGATGCACGCCGCGCAAGGCGCATACAATCCCCCTGGCGCGCGTGCGTGTTGCAAATCGTCAGACGCTGTAGAGCGTTAGGTCGAAGTGACGGGGTACGAACGTTCTCCTGGAAAAACACCAGGGAAAAGAGACCGAGAAGAAAACAGGAAATGCCACTTACCAAAGGTTCGAGATCGCTCTACAGTCCTCCGTTTGCTCAGAAAGAAAAGATGGGTTTACAAGCATCCAAAAAGAATCATGGATCGCCACTGTTCCGCATAGTGAGAGGATGGCGGCTCTGCCAGCCGAGCGACATGCGATTGCCGTGACCGGAGTGCGTTTTTCCCCTCGAATCAAGGCCGGCAGGCCGACCTTGCCTCTTGCCCGCATCGCCCGTGGGCGATTGTTCCGCAGCGGCTTTTGGCCCCTCTTCTTACGACCATGAAACCGATGCCGTGGCACCTATAGAACCGCCTTGCAATAGACCAGGCGCGGCGCCATCACCACCGAAGCTTATAGATGTGCCGGAACCAAATGTCAAGAAAAATATTGGCAAAGCCCGAAAGCGTGGTGTTGGTGTGTGTGACCGGAATGGTGAGTTCAGGTGCGTGATGTGTTTTGTAATATGCGGTCGGGCGTGGTGGTGGAAGATCGTGCGTTGTGAGTGTTTGCCACCGGTTCGGTGGCTGAGGCCACGGGGGAATGGGTGGCTGGTTTGGCCGAGGCGCTGGTTGCCGCGGGCCGGCTCGCATTGGCGGCGGCGTGCGGGGCCGGTTGGGCGGAAGCACCTTGCGAGGCCGGTGCGTTGTCGGTCTCGGTTGCCGGATCTTCGCCTTCTTGTACTTCTTCTTCCAAGCGGGCAAACAAACGCCGCAGGCCCGCGCAGCTTGGGCAGTAAACGGGCGGCTCTTCGCCAAGATGGCAGTAACCACAGCCATCGCAAATCCACTTGGGTGGCAGATAGTCGGTGTCGCCCACTTTGGCGGCTTCGGCGGCGGCGAGCCGCTCGCGCCAATAGGCGCTGAAGGTTTGGCCGGCACGATGCTTGATGTAATACTCGCGGACGACCTGCTCGATGAGCTGCGGCAACTGATCGGGGTCGACCCCGAGCTTGTAAGGACGGGCCAAATGCACGCGTCCGGAAATGCCGCCTCCGAGAAAGACATCGTAGCCTTCGCGCGTGCCGAGCAAGCGACGAACGCGAACGCCTTTCAAGCCGATGTCGGCCGTGAGATGTTGCGCGCAGCAAGAGGGACAACCGCTCATGTGGATGCGGATGCCGTGCAGCGTGAGCGCGCGACGTCGCAATTGCTCGATGAGCTGGAGCATCTGGCCTTTGGTTTCGGTAACGGCGATGTTGCAGAACTGCTTGCCGGTGCAGGCAACCGTGTTGCGCACGAGCGAGTCGGCCTGCACGCTGAGCCCCAGCGCGGCGGCGTCGGTGGCCGCGGCATCGCGAAAGCCGGTGGTGATGCCGGTGACCAGGATGCCCTGCTCGTGTGTCGTGCGCAGTCCGGCATCGCCCCATTTCTTGCTCAAAATGGCCAGGCCCTCGAGCTGTTGCCAGGTAAGACGCCCTAGTGGCACGCAAAGCCCCATCGACCAGCGTTTGGGATCTTTTTGCTGAAACCAACCGACCAGTTCGTCGTTGCTGGTTGAAGGTTGTGGTTCGCTGATGCAAGGTTCGAGCGGAAAGCCGAGATGCTCTTCGACGTACTCGAGCACGCCGTGAATGCCGATTTGCTCGATGAGGAAGCGGAAGCGGGCCCGATCGCGCCGCTCGCGGCTGCCTTTTTCGCGAAACAGATCGAGCAGTGCGATGGTGAGCGGCACGGTCTGCTCAGGCGTGAGCAGCACGGGCAGGTGCCAACCAAGGTGCGGGTGCTGCCCTTGAGTGCCGCCAATGATGACCTGGAAACGTGGTTGCCCATCGGCCGACGGACAAGCCAGAAAGCTGATGTCCTGCGTCCAATAATGCGGGCCGTGCGCGGCGCGACCATTGACCGCGATGTTGAATTTGCGCGGCAGGTCGGTGTATTTGCGGCTGTCGATGAAGACATCGGAGATGTCGCGGCAGAGCTGCCGTGTGTCGATAAGCTCCTCAGGATCAAGACCGCTGAGCGGATGACAAAACACGTTGCGAATGTTGTCGTGCCCCGTCTGTTTGCAGGTCAGGCCCACCTGCTCCAAACGCTCGAGCGCTTGAGGCACCCGTTCGATCGACAGCCCCTGGATTTGGATGTTGGCACGGGTGGTAATGTCGACGAAGCCGTGACCGTATTCGTATGCCAGAAACGCGATTTCGCGGGCCTGCGCGGCGGTTAGCTCGCAGCCGGTAACGCGAATGCGCAGCATGTAGGTGCCCGGCGTGTCGCGCTTGCGATAAAAAACGCCGTACCATTTGAGCCGTTCGAGATCGGTGTTGTCGATCTGCTTCATCGGCGTGCCCTGCTTTGCATGATCGAGCAAGTCGGGCCAGACGTCGAAACCGTGCTTTTGCTGCTTCCACTGTTCGATCTTGTTCATGGTTGTTCCCGAATTGTTATGTGAATGTGTGTGTACGCGTGCAGGTGCGCCCGTGCGGCTTTCGCAACACGGTGCGCGGGACGTTGCCGCGTGGTGTTGTCGATGAAGCAACGGCTATGGCGGTGCGTTTGGCATTCCTGCGGCGATGGGTTGGACATATTCAGCGGCAAGCTGCGTAACAGGTTGGGTGGTCGGATTGGGTAGTCAGGTTGTGTAGTCGGATTGGGTAGTCGGGTTTTCGTGATCAGGTTGCGTGATCGGGCGGCTTCAAGCTCGGTCGGTTGGTTCGCGTGGCGGTTCGACGAAAAAAGTGGCTGCTGGGCCGCGATGTTTCCTTACCGCAAACGGACATCGTGGGGTTCGGCCGATCGGATACGCACGGCGCAGTTTTTGTACGATGGTTGCTTCGAATGCGGGTCGAAGTGCGCCAGGGTCAACTGGTTCGTGGCTCCGTAGTGCATCGGAATGAATACCGTGCCAGGAGGTACGGTGCGGACGATGAACGCCTTGGCCCGCATCCGTCCTCGCTGCGATTCGACAACCACTTCTTCGTTGGGGGCGATGTGGTAGCGACGGGCATCGTTGGGATGGATTTCCACGTATGGCAATCGCGGGTGCAGTTTGGTGAGCACCGCCGACTTGTTCGTTCGCGTGCCGGTGTGCCACTGCGATGCCGAGCCGCGACCGGTGACGAGCAACAGCGGGTATCGCTGGCCAGGCGGCTCGGGCATGGGGCGAGGGGCATCGAAAACCAACCGGGCCCGACCGTCGGCGTGGTAGAACTTGCCATCGGCGAACAGACGGCGTTGCGGTGCCGTGTCGAGGGTGCCTTCAGGAAAAGGCCACTGAATGCCCCCGAGGCGGTCGAGCATCTCGTAGCTTTCGATACCGCTGATGTCGCAGGGCTGACCGCGAGAAAGTGCCCGCAGCAGATGAAACACATCTTGCGGCGTGCGCCAGCGGCTAAACATCTTGTCGCATCCCCAGGCCCGGGCAATGCGGTGAAAGATGTGGAAATCGGCCAGCGCTTCGCCGGGTGGATCGGCCACTTTGTGTATGGTGGCCACGCGACGTTCGGAATTGATGAACGTGCCTTCCTTCTCGCCCCATCCGGCCGCCGGCAGCAGCAGATCGGCACGGCGAGCGGTTTCCGTGGTGCGATACATGTCTTGCACCACAAGAAAGTCGAGCCGGTCGAGCATGTCGTGCAGCGTGTTCTGGCTGATCCACGAATGCACCGGATTCGTGGCGATGACCCAAAGGCCCTTGATCTTGTCGCGCAAGATGCCTTCGAGAATTTCGTGGTACGACCAACTGGGCCGGTTGGGAATGCGCCGCGGTTCGATGCCGAGTATGGAAGCCACCTGCTGGCGATGCTCGGCGTTGGTGAAGTCGCGGCCCCCGAACAAGCACGTGGTGTTGCTGAAAAGCCGAGAGCCCATGGCATTGCACTGGCCGGTGATCGAGTTGGCACCGGTGCCGGGCCGGCCAATGTTGCCGGTGATGAGGGCCAGGTTGATGAGGCTTTGGGCCGTGCGCACGCCCTCGTAGCTTTGATTCACCCCCATGGTCCACCAGAACGAAACACGACGGCCCTGGTGAATGGCGCGGGCAAAGGCTTCGATGGCCTCGACCGTTAACCCTGTGGTTTGGGCGACGCGTTGCAGAGGAAACTGCCGCACGTGCTCGGCAAAGGCCTGGAAACCCTGTGTGTGGGCCTCGATGTAGCGGCGGTCGATCCAACCGCGCTCGATCAGCAGGTTGGCCACGCCGTAGAAGAGCCACAGGTCGGACTTGGGACGCAGTGGCAAATGTCGCGTGGCCGCCATGGCCGTTTCCGTGGTGCGCGGATCGACGACAATCACCTCGGGCCGATGCGGGTTCTGGCTGATGCGCTGCCAGAGAATCGGATGTGCGATGCAGAGATTCGAACCGACCAGCACGATGACGTCCGACTCTTCGAGATCGGCGTAGGTATACGGCGGGGCGTCGAACCCGAACGATTGTTTGTAGGCCACCGCGGCCGAGGCCATGCACTGGCGCGTGTTTCCGTCGCCGTGAACCAGCCCCATGCCGAACTTGGCCAGCGCGCCGAGCAGCGCCATTTCTTCGGTCGGGATTTGCCCCGTGCTGAGAAAGGCGACCGACTCGGGGCCATGCTCTTGCTGGATGGCACGAATGCGCTCACAGAAGACGCGCATTGCCGTTTCCCAGTCGATGG
>WGDQ01000503.1 GCA_015493185.1 Planctomycetaceae bacterium | reverse complement strand
ACTGACTTCCGCGACTTCTGCGTGTTTCCGAACGCTTCGGTCGGCTGCAAACCACCAACCCGACCGAAGCGTTCGGAAACACGCAGAAGTCGCGGAAGTCAGTGTCGCGGACATGCGACCCGAGCTGGGCGCGCAACTAGCGCGATACAGCTCGAACAGCAGAAGGGGAGTCTGAACCATGAAACGCACGACATGGCTGACGCTCGGCTTGTTGATGGCAACCGCCTGGCCCAATGTGGCCACGGCCGGGTTGTGGCAGCAACTGCTTCGTTGGGCCGGTGCGGGCTGGGGCGACGGCTACCACTCCCAAACCAACACGACCGGCCATGCGCCGCTGCCCGGCACTTGGCAACACCGTTCACCACTGGGCAACTGTGGTGTGCCGGGCTGCCCGCATTGCGGAGTGAGCCACATCGATGGGGTGATTGTCGACCCGAACGAAACCGTCGAAGTGCTTCCGCCGCGGCCGGAGCAGCGCATCGAGCGCCTGCCAACCGTTCCAGGCGCACCCACCCCAGCACCCAAGCTGCCCGATACCGTCGAGCCGAAATCGGAAACCTCCCCGCGCAGCACGCCATCCGTTCCGGTCGATGTGCTGTAGACATGGGCGCCGGGTAGCATGACGACCCTGCCATAATGGGTTCGCCGAAGCATTGCTTCGTCAGCGAGAACGGGCCGACCTCGACGGTTCAACCCACTCGCCCGTGGGCATAAGCTCAACCAACTCGGCCGCGGGCATAACTTGAGAACACAGGCATTTGGCGAGAACCACCGCGGGCCCTCGTGGCGCATGCTTCGAGGCACGTCGCGCACCGCACTCGACGACCGGCCCGCGAGGCGCTGACTTGCAACGCCGGGCAATGCTCCAAGGTCTTTCGGCCCCAAGGTCTTCCGGCGCGGCGGCTTCGCAGCGCAGTCGATCGCAGGCCAGCTACCGCAGCGAAGTGAGGAAAGCAAGCAGGTGGCTGAGTTCTTCGACCGTCATCACCTTTTCCAACCCTTGCGGCATGATCGATTGTGAGCTGGGTTCCAATTCGTCGATGTCGGCTCGCGCAATGCGGACCTCGGCCCGTTGTGCCGTGCGCAGGTAAATGGCCTCAGCAGTCTCGTGCCGAATCACGCCCGTGTGAATCTTACCGTCGGCAGTGGCGACCGAAACGCTCTCGTAACCCCGCGCCAGCGAGAGGCTCGGATACACAATCGATTCGAGCAGATCGCGGCGTGTGCGAATGCGTCCGATCGTCGAGAGGTCGGGCCCAATGTTGCCACCTTCGCCCCGCACCTGATGGCAGGCCGAGCAGGCGGTCTTTTGGCCGAAAAAGATCTCGCGTCCACGGGCCGCGTCGCCTTCGTGCAGTTGGGCCATCAGTTCCGTCAGATGTGCCTGCTGGTCGCGACGCGCGGCTTCGATCCGCTGCCACAGAGGTTTGGCTGCCTGCTGCGTGCTTTCGGGAAAGCGTTCGAGATATTCGCGCAGCTTGCTGGCCGGAATCGACGTGACCGCGGCCGATGCGTTCAACGCCCCGACAAGCTGTTCGCCAAGCCGTGCGTCGCCCCCCTGGGCAAATGCCTCGAACAGGGCCGGCAGCTCAAGCGGACCGGCCGAAGCGATCAGCCCTGTGAGGCGTTGGCGTTGCGAACGGTCGAGCCTGGCTTTGCCCAATGCCTCGGCGGCAGCCATTCGTTGCAAAGCAGCCGCCTGCGCGTCTTGGAGCGTTCGTACCAGGAAATCGAACGCCTCGGGTGGCAAGGTCCGACCGTCTGCCGCGGCCGCCAGAGCCGCCACGCGCAAGGCCGCCGGCTCACGGGCATCGCTGCCGATCTCGATCAATCGCGAGTGATATTTCGAAACCAGGCCGACCGCCTCGATCGTTGCCACGGCCTCGGCCCGCACAGCCGGCGAGTCGTTCTCCAACGTGTGCCCCAACGCGGCGGTCAGCTCTTCGGTCTTCACTTCGGCCCCGCTACGGCCCACAGCCGTGAGCAATAGCAGGCGTGTCGCTTCGCTCACGTTCGGGTCGTCCAGCAGTTCGGCCGTCAAACGCTCGATTTCCGGCTGCGACAGAAAAGCGATCAGCGCTCCCTGCACAACCTGCCGCTGCGTTTCGTCGCCGATCGGCTGACGAAGCCAGTCGCGCAATCGCGCTACGATCTCACTGGCCCAATCGGGATGACGGGCCATGATTTCCAAGGCCGTCTTGCGCAGCGGTGCATCGTCTATGGCCAACTGCGCCACGACCTGATCTCGCGAAAGTCGTCCGTGGTCCATCTGATCCAGCGCGATGAGCGCCCCGCGACGCACCAACGGACTGGCATGTTTCAAACCCGCAGTGGTCTGCGCCGCATCGTCGAGCTCGATCAGCGCGTAAATCAGCGCGTGTTCGACAAACCGATCGCCGCCCAGCGCCAAGGCATCGAGCAATGCCGGCACGGCCGATTTGCGTCCGATGCGGCCCAGCGCAGTGGCCGCCTCGCGGCGCACAGCCGGTTGCCCATCGCCAAGCAGCGCGGTCGCCGCAGAAGCTGCCGATGCCAAACGCAACGTGCCAACAGCCCGCAAGGCAGCCAGGCGAACGTCCAAGTCGTCGTCGCGCATGGCATCGACCAGCAAGGGCTCGGCAGCCGGATCATCCATCCGCGCCAACGCCCAAACGGCATTGCGGCGAGCCACAGGGCTGCCGCCGGCAAGCACGGCCGCCAATGCTTCGCAGGCCGCGGCCCCCCGACGTGCCAGTGTGTCGATTGCCCGATGACGAACGGCCGAGCGTGCATCGTCGAGCCGCGCGGCCAATGCATCGGCCGTGGCGCGATCCCAGGCCAGTTGTAGCCCGCGGGCATCGCGGGGCTTGGTGCCGTCCGCCCGGCGCACGCGATAAATGGCTCCCAGAATTTCCGGCTTCGCAACACGCGAGGTCGGACACCCGATGCGGAACCAGCCGCCCGTGTCGATCACCAACAAACTGCCGTCGGCATCTACCAGCACGTCGGTGGGGTGGAAGTCAGGGCTGCTGGAAACGAGAAACGGTTCGTCCTGGCTGCGGAATGTGGCACCGGCCCGAGTGATGCGGTGTCGCAGCACCAGGTGCGTATTAAATTGCACGCTGAACACATTGTCGCGAAACGAAGGGCCCAAACCGTTGCCGTCGTGATAGGCCAGACCGGCCGGGGCCACGGTATCGAAGCGGCTCAGATAGGGCATCAACGGCCCGGTCCGTTTGAACTCCGACAGGCAGGCGTGCTTGCGTGGATAAACGCCGCCCCAGATGAAGTGCACCAGCGCGTCGTGGCGAACATCATCAGGATTGTAGAACGTCATGGTGCCCAACATTTCGCCACTGGGCAGAAAGCAAACTTCGACCGGGTTGTCCATGCCTCCGCCGCAAAACACCTCGACGTCGCTGCCATCGGCGCGACACGAAAAAACCCGGGCGGCCAGCCCCTTGCTGCGCTGGTTGCCGTCTGCATCGACAAACTCGTGTCCGTGCCGGCCATCGCACCAGTAAATACGACCGCAGGGCCCCAGAAAGCAGCCGTGGATGCTTGCCGCATTGCCGCTGAAGCCGAACTTCGATACCAGCACTTCGCGGCGATCCGCCACGCCGTCGTCGTCGGTGTCTTCCAAACGCCATATGTGCGGCGGGCTCGCCACATAAAGCGCCCCGGCGTGCCATAGCGCCCCCATGGGCAACGTCATCTTATCGGCAAACTTCGTACTGCGGTCGAAGCGTCCGTCGCCGTCGGTGTCTTCGAGCCGCCGAACACAGTTGGGCAACTTCGTCAACAACTCTTCGGCCGGCAGGTTCTCGCCCACACTGTCTGCCACGTAAAGGCGACCCTGCTCGTCGAAGCCGGCCATCATCGGGTGCTCGACCAGCGGAGGAGCGGCCACCACTTCCACCACAAAGCCCGGCGGCACGTCGATTGGCGGGGGGGTAAACGTCTTTGTCTCCTCTCCGTTTGCCCAGGTGCCCAAGCCCAGAATAATCATCGGGATCAACGTAGCCCAGCGGGCGATTGGCAATGCGTGCGTTGACATGATGATGCTATTTTTCCTCCGTTCGAATTCACACGTACACGGCATGTGTTCGCCACATCCGTCTGCTGTCTGCCACACAGTCATCCGCCTCGGTCGATCGCCCCCTGCTTCGGTCGATCGCCGCGTCAGCCGGCATGATCGACACGATTGCCGAAAACGCAGCCCGCAAGGAATCGCACGTCGTCCGACGGTGCCGGACAGAACAATGTGCTGACAGGTAGTGCAGCGCGTCGATATTGGTGTCCGATGCCGACGTGTTGGGCCGCCGCTCATTTTCCTGCCTTCGGCCAGCCGTCAACCGATGCTGCCAGGCAGGCCGAGAGCTTCGCACCATTATGAACCGTCGGCTCGCGATCGGAAACCTGCCTGCACCATTCTATCGACCGTTCAGGCACCGCGTTGGCATCGACACTGTACCAGAGAGGTGTCGGCCGCCGCGCAGAAGGCAGGCAGCAGAAAGCCGCCACCAGATTGCTCGTGGCAAAGCCACCGGGCTGCTCATGCCGCTTCGGCCGTTGCGACCATGCAACCCGACGACCTGCTGCGCCCCGCAACGCGGACAACAAAGCGGCGGCCCCAGTGGGCAAATCCAGACGAACAACTCGGCCGCCGCAAAGCAAGGGTGTCATTATGGGCCGCATCACAGTCGCCGCGTGGTCCGCATCGCCATCGCCGCGCGGACCGTGTCACAGCAATTCGTGAATCACATGGCCGTTGTTGTTGATGGCCGTGGGTCGGCCCGCGGGATTGATGAATCGCACGTCCAGGTCGATGCCCATCACATGATAGAGCGTGGCCAGCACGTCGGCGGGCATAATGGGTCGCTCGGCTGGTCGTTCGCCTCGCCGGTTCGAGGCGCCAACGACTTGTCCGCCCTTAAGGCCGCCGCCGCCGATCAACACCGACATCACGCCGCCCCAATGGTCACGCCCTGGCGTGCCTTGTCCTCGGCCGTCGTTCATGCGAGGTGTGCGGCCGAACTCGCCCATCACCAGCACCATCACATCGTCGAGCATGCCTCGCTGGTCGAGATCTTCAATCAGCGCTGAAACCGATTGATCGAACGTGGGCAAGCGGTTCTTCAGGCCCGCCTCCAGATTCCAATGGTGGTCCCAACCGCCGTTGTGAACGGTGACGAACGTCACGCCGGCCTCGACCAATCGACGAGCGAGCAGCGCGCTTTGGCCGTAAACGTGGCGACCGTACCGTTCGCGCACGCGAGGATCTTCGCGGCTGATGTCGAACGCCCGCCGGGCCGCCTCGCCCGTGACAAGCTGAAAGGCCTGCTGACCAAAGCGGTCGAGCCCATCCATCAAGCCCTGGCGATCGGCAGCGCCGCGGAAGCGATCCAGAGCCGTCAGCAAGCCACGGCGATCGCTCAGGCGGTTCAGGTCCAACCCCGGCGCGTAGTTGAGGTTTTTCACCTGGAAGTTGTCCGCATTCGGATCGCCGCCCACCTCGAAGGGGTTGTAGGCCACGCCCAAATAAGCGGCACTGTTGTAGCCGGGGCGCAAGCCGATCGTCATCGAATACGGAACCGCCACATAGGCCGGCATGCCCGGTCGGTTCGGGCCGCGCAGTTTGGCCACAATCGAACCGGCCGAGGGATACTTCGGCTCGCGGTTGGCCGCGTTGGAACCCAGATAGCCGGTCAGCATCCAGTGGGCCGCGGCAAAGTGGTCGCCGTGGTTGTGGTACATCGAACGTATGAGCGAAACCTTGTCCATCACCCGGGCATGCCCCGGCAAGTGTTCGCTTAGCTGGATGCCCGGCACCGCCGTCGAGATGGCGCTGAACGGTCCGCGAAATTCGGCCGGCGCATCGGGTTTCGGGTCGTAGGTATCGATATGGCTGGGGCCCCCATCCAGCCAGTAAAGAATCACCGACTTCGGACGCGGCGCTGCGGGTCCGGCCGCGGCGCGTGCCCGCAGCACGTCGGCCAGCGACAGGCCCGTGAGCCCCAGCGTTCCCACTCGCAGAAAATCGCGCCGCGATTGACCGTCGCACGTTTTGCTTTTGCGTCCCCAAATGGTCAACATGATTCGGTCCTCCAACGGATTCGATCGGGCGTGCGGCGAGGATCAAAGGCAGGCGAATCGTCGTTCACGAGCTTCGTGACCGAACGGGCTCGAAAGCAAACGCCCATGCCGGTCGGGCGGGGCGGGTGAGCGACAACGGGCCTGAGCCACGGTCGCATCCGGCTGTGTGGGTGGGTAGGGCTGACAAAGCGGAAGGAATTTCGCGGTCGCTGTGAGCTACACGCCCCTTGCGAGGTCGCAATAGATTTGCCACGCGAGCCGACACGAACGACCAAACTTATTGGATCGACTCCGGTAGGCTGTTGTCAAGCATTTTCGCTATACGTCGGCCCCAGCCGGGCACGAGCGGCCGCTACCGGAAAAAAGCCGGCATTTTCTTTCATGGGCTTCCCAAAGCGGTTTAGTCGACGCCGCATGAGTGATACCTTGAGATGGTCGACGCAAAAACCTGAGATTTAACCGTCAACCCGGAGGAAGGAAGAGCGCCTTCTGGGGTTTGTGAGACGATGGGTGAACGACCCCGAGCGCAGAGAGGTGAACATGGATTCGTATCCACAACCATATCCACCGCCGCACACGAATCCTCGACCATCGCGGTGGCCTTTGTGGCTGCTCGTCGCCCTGCTTCTGGCACTGCTGATCCGCTCATGGCTTCCGCAGCCCGGTGCACCACGGTTCGACAAGAATGCGCAGCCGCGTCCGATTACGCCGCGAGGCGATTTGGCGGCCGACGAACAGGCCACGATCGAACTGTTCAAGCAAGCATCGCCCACGGTGGTTTACATTGCCACATCGCTTGTGCGCCGCGACCGCTTTTCGCTCAACTTGCTGGAGATCCCCCGCGGTACGGGTTCTGGCTTCATTTGGGACGAAGCCGGCCACATCGTAACCAACTATCACGTCATTCGCGATGCCGACCGGGCCCGCGTCACGTTGAGCAGTGGCCAAACGTATGAGGCGCAGCTTGTGGGGGTCGCGCCCGACAACGACCTTGCCGTGCTGCGGTTGGCCAATGCCCCGACCGACGGTTATCCGGCCATTCCTGTCGGCACGTCGTCCGATCTGCAGGTAGGACAAAAGGTGTTCGCCATCGGCAACCCCTTTGGCCTCGATCAAACGCTCACCACGGGAATCATCAGCGGGCTGGGGCGCGAAATCCGATCGGTCAGCGGCATGCCGATTTCCGACGTGATCCAGACCGACGCGGCCATCAACCCGGGCAATTCGGGCGGACCGCTGCTCGATAGTTCGGGGCGATTGATCGGTGTGAACACGGCGATCCGCAGCCCCTCGGGAGCTTATGCGGGCGTGGGATTCGCCATTCCGGTCGACACGGTAAATCGCGTTGTGCCGCAACTGATTCGCAACGGACACGTCACGCGCCCTGGTTTGGGCGTCACTTTGGCGAGCGATACGTTGGTGCGCCAACTGGTCGAGCGCGGCATGCTGCCACGCAAGGGTGCGTTGGTCGTCAATGTGCTGGAAGGCAGCGCCGCCGAAAAAGCGGGCATTCGCCCAACGCGGAGGGACGAGGAAGGCAACATACAATTTGGCGACCTGATCATCGAGGCCAACGGCGAGGATGTGCAAGGT
>WGDQ01000502.1 GCA_015493185.1 Planctomycetaceae bacterium | reverse complement strand
TCTGAACATTCTCAGCGTGTCGTTCGCTGTGATTCTGATCGGACTGGGCATCGATTTTGGCATCCACTACGTGGCCCGCTACCAGTTGCTCGTGGCCCGGCAGCGCGAGGAACTGGCACTAGTTGAAACGGCACGCACCGTGGGACCGGGCGTGGTGACCGGGGCGCTGACCACAGCCATTGCCTTCTTCACCGCGGGGCTGACCGACTTCACGGGCATTGCTGAATTGGGGGTGATTGCCGGAGGCGGCATCTTGCTGTGTGGTGTCGCGGCGATTGTGCTGCTGCCTGCCCTACTGGTGCTGCTCGATCGTCGGCGTTCGGGGCGCTGTCCGCCGCCCGATCCGTTGCCGGTCGATTCTTGGATCCATCCTCTTATGCAGTCGCCGATGGTGCTGTTGCTGGCCTCAGGGGCGCTGACTGTTGCGGTGGGCTTTGGCATAAGTCGTTTGCGCTACGATCATAATTTATTGAATCTTCAGCCGATTGGCCTGGAGAGCGTGGAACTAGAGCGCAAGCTGTTGGCCGAAAGCGACCAAAGCGTTTGGTTTGCCCTGTCGATTGCCGAGAGCCGCGAGGAACTGTTGGCCCGCAAGGCCCGCTTCTTGCAACTCCCGTCGGTCGAGCGGACCGAAGAGATCGTATCGCTGTTGCCGGTTGACCACGAAGCGAAGCGACCAGTGATTGAGAGCATTGCCAGCCGGTTGGCCCACTTGCCCGAACGGCCCTCGCTGGTGCCCGTCGATCCGCCTGAGGAATTGGGCCGTGTGCTGGCATGGGCCCAACACCTTGTGGAAGCGACGCCGGGGGGGGCTCGCTGCGCGCGGCAACTGGAACACGTCCGCGATCTGCTGCGACGAACGCCGGTGGCGGAATGCTACGCCCGCATCTCGGGCTACCAGCAACAGATGGCGGGCGATTTTCTCAGCCGATTGCACGCGATCCGTTCGATGGCCAATCCCGATCCGCCGGAGCTATCGGACCTGCCAGAGAGTCTTGTGCATCGATTCGTGGGGCAGCATGGCCGGCATCTGCTAAAAATTTACGCCCGGGGCAACATCTGGGATATGGAAGCCCTCGAACGGTTTGTGCGCGAGGTGCGCAGTGTCGATCCGCGAGCGACGGGCAATCCGCTGCAAACGTACGAAGCCTCGTTGCAAATGAAAAACAGCTACGAGGAAGCCGCGATCTATTCCTTGCTTGCAATTCTGATCGTGTTGGTGATCGACTTCGGCCAATTGTCGCACGTGGCGTTGGCCGTTTTGCCCGTGGGGCTCGGGGCATTGCAAATGTTTGGGTTGCTCGGGCTGTGGGACATTCCGCTGAATCCGGCCAACATGATCGTGCTGCCGCTGATTTTGGGAATCGGCGTCGACGACGGCGTACACATCCTGCACGACTATCGCCGCCAGATGGGCGGACGCTACCGCATTTCTTCGTCGACAGCGAGTAGTGTTTTGATCACGTCGCTAACCACGATGGTGGGCTTTGGCAGTTTGATGTCGGCCAGCCATCAGGGGCTTCGAAGCCTGGGACAGGTGCTCTCGATCGGCGTGGCATGCTGTTTGTTCACTTCGCTGGTCATGCTTCCGGGAATACTGACCCTGTTGGACCGCGGGCGGAATGCGAACGACACAGACGCACGGACGGCCGGCACGCCGCGCTCGCAAGATGCAGACAACGGCCCGCACGAAGCATCGCACGAAGCCGGCACGCGACGCTACGACCGTCGGCATGAAAACATGCCACGAAAGTCGTCGGAACGGGAGCCGCGACGGGATCTGGCCGGCTGGGGTTTCTCACGGCTGCGCCGCTGAGAAAGTGTCTTTAGAATCGCTTCCAGGCCCGAGATTGTGAGCAGGCGATTCATATCAAGGAGGGCCAAGCAACCGATTCCTCCTTTGGACCGGTCGATGCAGACCCACGATCAAACGGTAGCCTGCTCGCGGTCGAAGCCGGAATTGGATCTTGAAGACCACCTTCTGAGATTGGCGGGTGGTCCTAATCGGTGTAATCGGCAATCGCCGCTGCCAGCACGTTGATGATGCCGTAGCGAACGATGTTTTTCGCGGGCGTAGGGCGCCAGCAGGGGGAATCAAGCGTCGCCAGGGGCGGTGTTAGAAGCCGTGTAGCTGGCGACGACGCGGGTAGTAATGCCACCGCGAGGCCGGAAGTCGGCTCTCAGTTCGGCCCATCGTGGCTGGAGAACGTCCACCAGATCGTCGAGAATGCGATTGGTTACATT
>WGDQ01000501.1 GCA_015493185.1 Planctomycetaceae bacterium | reverse complement strand
GCACCTAAGAGCCTCTTCTGATCGCCTTGGGGCAACCGAGGAAGCTTTGGGGCAGCCCCGTACCATCATTGTGCGTCTTCGCCGGTATCTACCGGGGAAGCATTGGCCGAGCGGTGCGAGAGCGACGTGCAATAATCTCCGCCTGTCTCGCCGGCGACTTCCGCCCGGCTTTGCGGCGACGATCGTGCTGTATGGTCGAGCGTTCGGCTGACTCGGACCGCGGTTCTGCGGGCTTTTTCAGGATTTGCCTACATGTCTGGGCGATTCCGAACGACGTGGGGCATCAGCAAACGTGAACTGCTGGTGGCTGCTCGGACAGACCGCAAAGCCGGCTTGGGGCGTGCGTTTGATCTTGTCTTGCGATGGGGTGATCTGCTAGCAATCCCGACGAAGGTTGCCACGCTCATGGAGGGACTGCGTTGCCTTTGCCGCCGCCTCGATTGATTCAGCAGCTTGAACGGCTAGGACTTGCCGATGCCGACGATATGCGCCGATCGGATCGACGTGCCAAAAGATTGGCTCGCGATCTGCCGCTTTTCGAGTCGGTTTGGATCGACGCGCTGGTTCAGTGTCGTGTGCTTACGCCATACCAAGGCGCCGAATTGGTGGCTGGTCGTGGCGATCGGTTGGCTATTGGGCCGGTGGTGATCGACGATCGGCTGCCAACGGTTGGGTACGCGCAGCGGTTCCGTGCTCGACGTCGCGATGATGGCACACCGGTTCAGCTCGCTGTGTACGAGGCGCGGTCGCCTGACGAAGCCGAGCAAAAGGCCGCGATACTGCGCGGATGTGTTTCCAAGTCCAAGGGCATCGAATCGCATTATGTGGCGCCAATGGTCGACGTTGGCTGCATGACAACGCGCGTGTGGGCTGTTTGCGACGATATTCGAGGCAGGCCGCTGGATGAGATCGTGGCACGCAGCGGCCGGCTTCCTGCCGGAGAGGTGCTTGAGATCGCGCGGCAAATGGTGGTGGGGCTGCTGGTTTTGAATGGGCATGGCGTAGTGCATGGCGATATTTCGGCACGCCACGCATGGCTCGATGCCGAAGGTCGTGTCGTGCTCATGTGGCCGGGATTGCGCGGCATATTGCTTCCGAGTGAAACACGCGATTGGGCCGACCTGCCGCCCGCGGCGTACGACTATCTGGCGCCCGAACGCATTGCTCAGGGAACCGCTCCGACTTGGGCTGCCGATGCGTATAGCTGTGGCTGCTTGTGGTGGCACTTGTTGGCGGGGCGCCCGCCTTTTCCGGGTGGAAGCCGTATGAGCAAGCTTGCGGCCGTGCAACAGGCCAGCGCGCCGGACATCCGGCGTTTTGCGCCAGAGGCCCCTGCCGAGCTACTACGTGCCATCGATTGGTGCATGCGACGCGATGCGCACAAACGACCGCATCGCCCGGCCGAGTTGGTGTCGTTGCTCGGTCCGCCCATGATCGAGCGGCAAGCCATCGTGGGGCGTCGTTTCTGGCGCGGTGCGGCGCGACGAATTCCACGACTCCAACACCGTCTTCAGGCGGTCCGTTCTACAGTGGCTTCGCGGAATGATCGCTTACGGCATCGCACGTTTCGGTCATCCTCGTGGTTATGGCTTGCTGCTGCGATCAGCGGAATTGCACTTTGGAGCGGAGCGGCTTGGTGGCGTGCTGAGCAGAACACTTCGCCGCCGCTGCTTCAAATTGCTGAGCCTCGTGTGGCGAACACACGACCGAAGGCTTTGGCGACCGCAGAAGTGCTTACGCAAAATGGTCGGGGTTCGGAAGAAGCAAACACACGGTTGGACAATTCGGTGAACGATGGCGCGCTTTCTGAAGAGACCCGCCGAGACGGGCGGCGTGAAGGACCATCTCGGCACGCCGTGGAAAGAGTCGAACGGGCAAAGTGGGCAGTGCGTTTTGATGGTTTGCCGGGCAATCGCCGTGCGAGCCACGAAGCCGAGCATGCCACAACGCATGCCGCGTCGATCGATACTCTGCAAACCGGCACGGGGCCGGTGCTCGAGCTGCCGGGCAACCGGCCAGTTTCGGCCGACTCCTTGTCATTCCGCGCGGGGCACGTTGTGCGTGCTAGAGAGGGGCAGCGGGCAACTGTTCTCGTGGACCAAGATGGCATGATTGTGACGGCCGACAATCTGACTTTCAGAGATGTCGACTTTGTTTGGCAAGCGGCAACAAGCAATCGCCGAACTCGGCTTTCCGACGCAGATGCCGATGCGCCATCAAGCGGTACAACGGTTGGTTCCGATGCTGCGGATCAGACGCTGGGTAGCACGGGTGGAGAGGCAGCTCGATCTACGATGCGCGGGTTGATTATGCGCCTTGCCGCGCCCAATGCCCGATTTCACAACTGCTCGTTTACCGTGCCCGACGAAGGAACCGAAGTTACGGGGATACGGTGGTACGCTGCTGTTCGTGAGCAGGACAAACGACTGTCGCTGGCCACGTGGACGTTGGAATTCAGCAATTGCGTATTTCGTCGAATGGCTGTAGCCATTGAGTGTGGCCAGGGGGCGGCGCGGCGCGTGGTGATGAACAATTGCCTTCAGCAAGAGGGGCGAAGCCTCGTTCGTTTGACGACGGCACCCGCGGTTGACGAGCCCGTGACGTTGGAACTGACCGACTGTACGTTGCGAAACGTGGCCGCGATGCTTGAATCTGATGCGTTGCCTGCTACGCCGACAAGGCCGGGGGCGTTGCGAATCCGCTGGACCGATTGTGTTTTTGCGCTGCAATCAGGCGGTGCCATTTTGCGGTTGGATCGCAAGTCGGCATTTCATCGTTGGCCCGAAGCGATTGTATGTGACGGACAGGGAAGCGTAGTTACGCCGAATGTGCGGGTTCTCGGCTGGAAAGACTCGGTCGCTGCGGCCGACGAGAGAAACACCCGCACAGCGAGTGAACGCGACCGTGCCGCAAGCGTCGCGAAAGCGGCAGAGGATGCTATCCATGTCTCGGGTCTTGTGCAAAGCCATGTCGATTTTGCAGGGCCCGCTGACAGTGATCCCAACAACTCGCGAGCGGTTAACTGCCAGGCACCGCGACTTTCAGACAAACCGCCGGGCATCGCGAGCCTTCGCTTCTCAAGGACGCAGGCTGCGGCTCCATAGGTTTTTCCGGTCTCCGGAGAGCTCTGCCGAATTTGACCGATGTTGTTTTGTGACCTAGCCTTGGAACAGGCACCCTCTCTCGTTTCATTTCCTGGCTATTCCGTGTTTCTTGCAGAATAGCGGGCGGGCTCTTCCTGAT
>WGDQ01000500.1 GCA_015493185.1 Planctomycetaceae bacterium | reverse complement strand
TCAAGCAGCCGGTCACATGCCAGTTGCGCCAGCGGTCATCAGCAACTCGAAAATACCGGGCCCACTGCGGGCAGGCCGCGTCGAACGCCTTGGGCAGCTCTTCAATGTCGGGCGAGATGGGCAAATCGGTCATCAGCCGGATATGCCGCCCCTCGATCTGGCGAATCGCGCTACTGTCCCCTTCGCCTTCCGCACCCGTCGCGGTACGCGGCGCGCCCGCGACAGCCATGATCAGCACGGCGGCCAAAGCGAACCGCGCGCGTGGCAGCCGTTGCTCGGGCCAAATCGCCGGGCTTGAATTGCAAGCAGTCATCAAGGGGGCTCGCGCCTGTGCAAAATGCGCCAAAAAACGTCGCCGTGGTTTTCCGGCGGTCCGACAACTCGGGCGTGTTGCGCCCATACGGTTGAGGCCTGCCCGACAAAAACAGACCGGGAAACGCCGCTTCCGGCCAATGGCTCGCATGCGATTCCCACGGCCTTTGTGTGGGCCGAAGCACCTGCCTTTTCGAGGTCTCAAACCCCAGCGCCGCCTTGCTGGGCACTGGTTTGCGAATCGTTTGAGCGTGGCGTATCTTACCAGTTTAAGCTACCGGTCCGCATGAGGCTCGCATGTCGCGCGGCGTGCTACGATGAGCGTTTCCCAGTGCAGTCGGCCGGCCACGCCGACAACAGCAGGCTGGCGATAGCCCTCTGAGGACGCGGCGGGTGAGGTTCGCAAGAAACGCAAAAGGCAGCGTTTCTGTTTTTTTTCGGGCATCATCGTATTCGAAACATTTCGGCACCGATCCACCTTCGAGCGGAGAACCAGATCGTGGCCACCACGGCCCGAGCATCCAAGCTGAGGCAGTCGTTTCGCCTGAGGCTGGGGTCTGCCCACCAAAGCGCCGGCCTGATCGCACTCTTGGGCCTCGGCTTCGCGCTATTGTCGCTCATCACCCGGCCACCCAATCGCGACACCATCCACTCGTTGGCCGTGTGGCTCATGGTCGCGACGGCACTGGGCTATCTGGTGGCAACCGCTGCCAGCCAGTGGACGCTCGGGCATCGGCTGCGCAACGGCTCTGCATCGAACTCGCGCAGACCGATGGTGCTGCGTGCGGTGGCCGCCTTGGGCGTGCTGATCGTATTCGCGCTGATCCTGATTCGAGGCTCCCGCTCGAACGTTTTGCTGGCCCGCGTCGAAACGCTGCTCTCGGCCGTCGGCACAGTGGCCGGAGTGGTTTTTGTGCTGACCCTGATCGACCTGGCAACACAAGCTGCCTCTGCCGCGCCGAGCGACGCAGACGAAGAACCTTCCGGCGCGGCAACGCCCACCGTTCAGCAAGCTACGACGGTTGCCGATTGGATCGGGTCGATAGCCGCCGGCGGGCTGGTGCTGGCCATTCTCTGGGCCGAGCTCTCGGGCCTGAGCTGAACAACCGCTCGACTCGCAACGCACGACTCTAGGCCAAACAGCCCATCAATGGCAGAAGGGCGTTTATAGGGCACGCCTATAGGGCACGCCGGATACGGCGAGTCCGCTGGCCGGGGCGGGGCTTGGGCTTAGGTGGCTCGACGGCGGCCGCAGGGGCAACGCCGCCGGAGGCAGACTGCGAAGAAGAGCTGGCGCCATCTCGCGAAACGGGCGCCGTCGCACTGGTGGCCTCGAACCCTTTGATCTCGTCCCGCTCGAGAAGACGATTGATGCGGATTTCGATGCGCGTCAACTCGCTTCCCTCTTCAGGGGTCACAAAGGTGTAGGCCACACCTTCCCGCCCCATGCGGCCCGTGCGGCCGACGCGATGCACGTAGTCATCGCAAAACTCGGGAATGTCGAAGTTGATGATGTGCGACACGCCCGAAACATCGATGCCGCGTCCCACCACATCGGTGGCAACCAACAGGCGAACCTTTCCTTCGCGAAAGGCCTTCATGGCCCGATCGCGGACGCGCTGCGCCAGGTCGCCATGGATCAGGTCCACCGAGTCGAATTTGCGCTGCAATCGCTGGTACACACGTTCGGTGCCCCGCTTGGTGCGGCAAAAAATAATGGCTTGCTTTGGCTTTTCGCGCTTGAGCAGCGCCACGAGCAGGGCGAATTTCTTCTCGGGCGCCACGGTGAAGTAGTATTGATCGATCGTCTCGACCGCCACGTTCTGCGGCGAAAAGTTGAGCGATTCCGGGTCGCGCATGTAGCGGCGAGCCAATCGCTCAACCGGAGGTGGCACGGTTGCGCTGAGCAACAACGTTTGCCGAGAGGTTGGACAGCGCCGCAGAATCTTTTCGATGTCGGGTCGAAACCCGATATCGAGCATGCGGTCGGCTTCGTCCAATACGACGAAGCGGATGTCTTGCAACTTCAACGTGCCGCGGGCGATATGGTCGAGAATGCGGCCCGGCGTGCCCACAGCCAGATCGACACCCCGCTGCAACTTTTCAATCTGCCCGCGAATGGGCTTACCGCCGTAGAGCGCCACGGTGCGAATACGCCGCCCTTGGGCCAATCGCTGGGCCTCATCCCGAACCTGCACGGCCAACTCGCGCGTGGGCACGAGCACCAGCGCTTGAGGTCCCGCGCGTCGCCCTTGCAACTCGATGCGTTCGAGAATCGGGATCAGAAAAGCCGCCGTTTTGCCGGTGCCCGTCTGGGCCTGGCCCATAACGTCCACGCCGGCCAACGCCCGCGGTATCAAGCCCGCCTGAATCGGCGTGGGACTAAGGTATCCCACGCGTTCAAGCGTCTTAAGCATTGTTTCAGAAAGTCCAAGTTCGGCGAATTGCTTTGCCGGAGATTTGGTTTTGGCAGATGGGGTGGCCACGCTTGACAATTCTACTCCTGGCCGGGTTTCTCGGATCTGGATGGGCAAGTGCAAACAGGAATGGCTGGTGGTTGCCTTGCACGGGAGGGGGGCGAATCGACCAACGCGGCCTGGCAGCCGCGAGGTTGCGTGCAACCGGAAGGTATCGACCGGCGAGCCGCAACGAGGCATGGCAACAGGCACGCTGTTCCGGCGCCCGGCCCCGTCCATCACGACAATCGCCGAAGAGGCAACTAGCCTTTTACCTAACTATAGCTGCCGCACACACTTTCGTCAATGCTACACCATCGTCGGGAATCGTTGGCGGTTTTGTCGCCATAGCGCGACACATATCTGGCCAACCTTGGCACGCAAGTCGGAAGGCGGGCAGCAAATGCCCGGCACCGCGGTGCCTGACTCAGAAAGTGTCTTCAAAATCGCTTCCAAGCCCGAGTTTGTGAGCCAGTGAATCGTATTAAAAGGAGGGCGAAGCGGGCGAATCCTCCTTGGAC
>WGDQ01000499.1 GCA_015493185.1 Planctomycetaceae bacterium | reverse complement strand
CTACGAGCCGATCCCGGGTGCCTCGCTGGGCGAATCTCTCGGAAAAAAACAAAGCAGCGACGCCGGAGCAGGGGCGGCGACACACCGCTGCTTCGACCGACGAAGCCGTCTTTTTTGTCAACGAACAAACCGCTAGGCGTACCGCATGAGTTCTGCCTTGTCGACCTCGGCATCGACCAGTTCTCGGGCAACGCGTCCGCGGTGCATTACCAAAATGCGTTGTGCGTAGGCCAACAGCATTTCCGGCTCGGCCGATGCCAGAATTACAGCCGCCCCCGAGGCTTGCAGCGACTGAACCAGCCGCATGATCTCTTCTTTCGCGCCCACGTCCATTCCGCGGGTTGGCTCATCGAGCAGCAGTACCTTGAGCGGACCGGCCAGCCATCGGGCCACGACCACCTTTTGCTGATTGCCACCCGAAAGGCTTCCCGCCCGCAAACGCGGCTCGGCCGGCCGACAGTTCACTTTTTCCAGCAGCGGTGCGGTCACCGCGATTTCCCGGGGCGTGGTGAGCCAGCCTCCGACCAGCCGGCTCAAGTGGGCCAGCGTTACGTTTTGGTAAATCGGTGCCTGATGCACCAGCGTCTTGGTGCGATCGGCGGCCACCAGTACGGCGCCGCGACGGATCGCCTCGTGCGGGCTCCGCAAACCGAGCGGTTGTCCGTCGATCCGCACGTCTCCCGCCTCGGGTCGCATGGCACCGGCCAGCGCGTGCACCACCTCTTGATGCCCGGCCCCGGCAAAGCCGTAGAGCCCCAGGCACTCGCCGGCCGCCACCTCGAGATCGACCGAATCGAACACACCCCGCAGCGTCAGTCCTCGGGCAGACAGCACAATGGGCGTTGTCGCCCGGGCCGGCAACCGCGCGCCCCGTTCGTAGCCGGCTTCGGCCTCTTCCAAGGCGTGGCCCAACATGGTGTGAATTACATAGTGCTTGTCGAGCCCCGCGGCTGCGGTGGTTTCCAGTCGCCGTCCGTCTTTGAGAATCGTCACCCGGTCGCAGATTGCCAGCACGTCTTCGATAAAGTGGCTGATGAACACGATGGCCACGCCCCGCTCGCGCAGTGTGCGTATCAACTCGAACAGCCGCTCTGATTCGCGCGGGCTCAAGGCGCTGGTCGGTTCGTCGAGAATCAGCACGCGTGCGCCGCTGTGCAGTCCGCGGGCGATTTCCACCATCTGCTGCACCACCAGCGGAACCGTGTCGAGCCGTCGCCCCACGTCGACCTCGATGCCCAGTTCATCAAGGTACGATTGGGCCATCTGTCGCATGCGGCGCCAGGCGATGCGGCCGAACCGCCCGGTGGGCTGCCGGCCCAGAAACAAATTCTCGGCCACCGAGAGCGAGCCCACGCCGGAAAGCTCTTGATAAACCATGGCAATGCCGCGCCGCAAAGCCGCCTGCGGATTGCCCAGCTCGACCGGCTCTCCGTCGAGGTAAATCGTGCCCTCGTCCGGGCGCACCGCGCCGGCCAGAATTTTCATCAGCGTGCTTTTGCCGGCACCGTTCGATCCGACCAGGCCGTGAACTTCTCCGGCACATAGCTGAAAGTCGACCTGCTCGAGTGCCGTCGAGCCGCCAAAGCGTTTCGTCACGCCGCGGCACTCGAGCACGACGCGGGGCATTTCAGACGGCCGCGAGGACGCGGCATCAGAGGCGATCATCGGCGGTACACGGCCTTTCCAACAATCCCGCAGAGCAGACGGAGCATCTACCCGCGGTGTTTGTTCCTCTGATGGGCTACACGAGACAGTGGCGCGGATCGGCCAGATAGAGCTGCGCTTCGATATTGCCCAACTCGGGCGCCACGAGCGGTCCGGGCGTGATGATCTCCAGCGGTACGTCCTCAACCTTCTCTTGATTGCGCACGATAAACTGGCCGATCTCCAGGGCCGTCTTGTGGATCAGGCAAACCGGATTGACGGTCGTGGCGGCCAACTCCCCGCGACGCACCGCCTCGAGCCCCTCCTTCTGACCGTCGACTGCGGTGATGACCATTTTTTCATGACGCGTGCCCTTCAGGGCCGGAATGCAGGCCAGCGCCATGTCGTCGCTGTGGAAAAACGCCCCGGCAATCGGCTCGTCGACCTGTTCGAGCAGAGCTTCGAACGTATCGCGGGCCTTCTGCTTCTTCCAGTCGCACCAGCGCACGCCGCCGCCCACCACTTCCACAT
>WGDQ01000498.1 GCA_015493185.1 Planctomycetaceae bacterium | reverse complement strand
CTGCCTCGTCGGCGGCGGTGGGCTCGTTTGGCGAGGCGGTTTTTTTCGCCTCGGAAGTAGCAGGTTCCTTTGCAGAATCGGCAGACGACGGAGCGGTCGTCGCGTTGGTCTGCGGGTTCTGGTTGTTGGCTGCTGCCGGGCTGGTCGTCGACGAACGGTCCGATTCGGCAGTCGTGGCTTCGTCAGCCGTTGTTTCTGACTCCGACGAACCGTCGTTCTGCGCGGTTGCGAACGATGCCAGACGGAACTTCGACGAACCGCGGGCAGCACGGGACGACTGCTGATCTTCAGACGGTTGTGCTGTCTCGGGAGCCGGTTGCTGACCATCGGCAGCCGGCGCTGCATCTTTTCCGGAAGCGGCGCCAGGGGCTGATGGCTCGATCTGCGCTAGTTCTGCGATCGACATGTGGTTGCGGGCCAGGTCGCCATCGAATAGTTCGATCAGCGCTTGCTCGACCTTGGCAATATCTTGTTCAGACGTGTTGATCTGGTAGCGCAGGCCGGGCTCTTCGCCAGAGCGCGTGAGGCGGCTCACCGAAACATCGGGTAGCACCTTGCTCACCTTGGCGCGAACCTCGGATACTTCGTGAGGCTTCTCGAACTGAAGTTCGACGACCGTACCGCCCGTGAAGTCGATATTCAAAAGGTTCACGCCACGGGCTGCCACGCCTGCAATGCCGACGATGATCATTAAACCGGAAACGGCAGCAGCGACCCCACGTTTGCCGATGAAGTCGAAGTTGGGCGTGCCGATGAGCTGCATCATGCGCAGTTGTTTCAGCCATCGCTGGCGCTCGGCGATATCGAAGATGACCCGCGAGCAGAAGATAGCCGTGTAGAGGCTCATGACGATACCCAACCAGAGCGTGACGGCGAAGCCGCGCACCTGATCGGAGCCGATGACGTAGAGCACCGTGGCGGTGATAAGCGTGGTTACGTTGGCGTCGATCACGGTCGACATGGCCTTGCCGAAGCCGTTGCGAATGGCCATGCGCACCGCGGCGCCGCGTTTGAGCTCTTCACGAATGCGTTCGAAGATCAGCACGTTGGCGTCGACCGACATGCCGACCGTGAGCACCAGACCGGCCAAACCGGGAAGGGTGAAGGCGGCTTTGAGGGCGATCATCAGGCTGAGAATCAGCAGCAGGTTCAGCACCAGGGCAAAGCAGGCCACCACACCGGCAAAGCGGTAGTAGATGACGATGAACACCATGACGGCAACCAGCGAGATGGCGATTGCCCGGCGGCCCTTTTCGATGGTGTCGGCACCCAGGGTGGGGTCGATCACCTGACTACTGACCGGTTCTTTGCTGAGCGTGGCGGGCAGGCTGCCGGCGCGCAGCACGGCAATCAGGTCGTCAACTTCCTCGGGCGTGAAGTTGCCGCTGATCTCACCGCTATCGGTGATGCGATCGTTGATGTTGGGAGCGTTGTAGAGTTCGCCGTCGAGGATGATGCCCAATTGTCTTTGGAAGCCGGTGTTCGGATCGGGCGTGTTTTCGCCGGTCAGCCGACCGAAGCGTTGCGCACCTTGGGAGTTGAAGCGAAAATTCACCGACGGGCGACCGCGGCGATCGATGCCTTGCGAAATGGATCGCAAGTAGTCGCCCGTGACGTTGTGGCGGTCGACCACAACGAGCACCTCGATGCGGTCTTTATCGGTGGGGCTGGGGCGAACGGCGAATCCACGGTCGCGATACTGGTCTTCGTATTTCGGGTTGACCGGCACCCATTTGGCCCGCACGCGACCGCCGCTGACGATTTCGCGGCGATTGGATCGCATGGCCTTCTCGATCAGGTCGGCATGATCGCGGCGGTTGGCCACAATGCGAAACTCGAGGGTGCCCGCCCGACTGATTCGCTGCTCGATGCGTTGGCGTTCTTCTTCGTCGACCTCGGGGATGATGATTTCGATACGGTTCTCACCGTAGGGGCGGATCGAGATTTCCTTGACACCGCTGGGGTCGACGCGTTTCTTGATCGCCGCCACAAGCCGATCCATGGGAATGGGGGCCTGGTTGCCACCCTGCTGCGGCTGTTCGACTTCGAAAATGACGATGTAACCACCGCGGAGGTCGATGCCGCGCTTGGGCGGCCAACCCGAAATGGTAATGGCCAGCGATGCCGCGATGGAAAACAAGATGAGCCCGATCTTCCAACCGTAATCGGGCATTTTGAAACGTCGGGCCAGGTACTCACCGATGACGAACGGCAGGACGATGACGCCCGCGGTGATGAGCAGCAGCAGATACCAGGGCATGCGAGAGGCTTCCTAATGATGAAGAAAGATGACGCAGTGTATCGGGTGTTATCGCGACTTTTTGCGAGCAGCGGCCGACGGGCGGCTCGCCGCAAAGCTGTATTGAATGAACGTATTCGAAACGTATTTGAACGACCTGACGTTACCGCGCGGTGCTTGGTAGCTCGCAGGCCGTGCTGTCGGGTACAGAGCGGCGGTTATCGCTCAGGTTCCGTGTCCAGATGTTCGGTGGCTAAATGTTTTGTTCGCTACGTGTTTTTCGAATCGTCGCTCTCACCGGCTGCGCTTAGCACGCGGGAAATGGCAGCGGTGGTGACGCGGATTTTCGTATTCGTATTTTCGTCGACCTTCAGCGTGACCTCGTCGGCATCGCGATGCACGTTGGCCACCACGCCGTAAATGCCGCCGATGGTGACGACGCGGTCGTTTTTTTTCAGATTCTCCAGCATCTTGCGCCGGGCAGCCTGTTCCTTTTGCTGCGGGCGGAACAAGAGCAGATAGCCAATGATGCCGATGACGATCAGGGGCAGGAGCATGGAAAAGCTGCTAGGCCCCTGCGGCCCACCACCCGCACCGTTATCGGCCAACAACATCCAGTGCCACATCGTCGAGGGGGTCACAGTTGATTACCCAGATGGCCTTTCCGACCCATTGGTTTCGAACCGACGAAAAAAAGATTTCTTCTCGCCCGATCGGCCAAGTGCCGGAGCGGTGCGGTTCTGTTCGGGAGATACGGGAATTTCAATCAAATGCTGAAGAAGCGTGCTTCTTGGTTTTCCAGGGTGTTGCCCGACTGCGACCGTGCGCTGCGCGATGCGCCGTCGGGCAATACTGCGGCCTTTTTCCCAATTGCCTGCCGCCGGAAGGCGATCCGAAAAAACAAAAGCCGTCGTGCGAGTAGACCGTCGCCGACAGCAGACGTGTGAACAACGGGCGGCCAACCACTCGCAGTGCTCGGTTTTTTCCGCGGCCATCGGGTCGGCAGCTTGTGGTGGGGCCCAATCGTACCCCTTGTGTTTCGGAAGGTGT
>WGDQ01000497.1 GCA_015493185.1 Planctomycetaceae bacterium | reverse complement strand
GGCGCGGACGCCGGTGCCCTCGAAAATCCAGGCGTCGGGTTCTCGAATGATCCAGTCGCCCGAACCGTTGAATGGCGAAACGGTTCGGGCGCCGATCAAACTGGCCTCGTTGGGCCCTTCCATAGGAAAGGGGCCCATGTAGGCTTTTTCGGCTGGGCTTACACCGCCGTAGCGTCCGCCTCGGGTGAGAATGCGGTTCGGCACGCCGCTACTACTGGATCGCAGCGGGCTGACAAAACAACACGTGTTGCCAGAGAAAAAGGCAAGATTGGTGCCGGCGTCGCGGGCCTGCATGACATGCTGAAACTGTTCGAGGCTCCAGTATTCGTCGTGCCCGACGGAAAGAAAGGCTTTGGCCCGCTTCACGCAATCGGCATCGGCATGCACGTCGGTGTTCGAGCAATACGTAACGTCGTATCCGTGCTGTTCGAGCCAATAGCAGAGCGGAAATTCCCACAGCAGGAATTCTCCGGAGCCTTGCGAAAGCGGCGCATCGAGAATCTGGCAGTATTTTCCGTACGGCCGGTCGTAGCTCACGTCGACACCGGCCACCAAGGCCCAGTGCTGCTTCCCGTCGTCGTAGAGCGCGTAGTTGTCGGGCCAGCGGTTGTAGGCTTGCCAGGTGTTGTCGCTGCACTGGAATAGTACATCGGCCGGGCGGTCGTCGCGAACGATGAAGATGACATAGCTTTGATAACGCCCGTCGACGAGCGACAGCTTGCCCAAATAAACACCGCTTGGCCAGTCGTCGGGAATCTCGATCGTGGCGGCAGGCGACCAACGACATTCGCGCAAGCGGCGAGGTCCGACCTCGGGTTCCGGTTGCGGCCGGCCGGCAAACGGGCCAAGCGAGAGCATGTGCCGCCCCCCTGCCCCGCCGTAATAGCCCATGCGATAGATGTCGAGCGTGAATCGGGCCGCGGGGCGTGTGCTGACCATCACGTCGAGCGATTGGCCCGCTCGCACACTGGCGCGCGACACGTAACCCTCGATCCAAGGCGAGCGGTATCGCGTGGCCGGATCGGTGCGGGTGTAGGTGAGTTGCCAGTCGGTGGTGCCCTCGCGCTGGTTTTCAGCCGCAATGCGATGGCTGCCGCTCGACCGCAAACCGGCCGCAACCGAAGGGGCAAGCCAAGGGCCCACGGCCGCGGTCAGCCCCGCAGCGGCAGCCGCCTTCAAGGCGTCGCGGCGATCGGGCTGTTGGGGCTTTGGCGTCGCGCTGATGTCGCGATGCGAACTTGCCGTTGGGTCGCTATTTCGCTGAGACGGCTGGTCGCTGTTGCGACCATCGCGAGGTGTAGCCACGGCGTTTTTCTCCTTTGGCGCTCTTTTCGCGTTGTCGTCATCGAGTCGCGCAGTCGACGGCTCTGCCCCAGGCGACAGAGTCGGACAGAGTTTGCGTTGTGGGCACGCCGACGCCGACGCTGTGCTGCGTTCCGAGATCGCCGACCGGTTCGACGAGGGCCTCAATCGCGAAGCTCGACCACGGCATTGGTGAGCACGTTGGTTTGGCGCTCCTTGTTCTCGGCCTTGAGATAGATCTTCTGGCCTTCGCGCCACATCGAGGTCACGATGGTTTCGCCTGGAAATACGACGCCGCGAAACCGTACCTGATAGCGTGCCACACGGGCCGTGTCGCCATCGAGCATGTGATCGACCACCGCGCGGCAAACGATGCCATAGGTGCAAAGTCCGTGGAGAATGGGCCGGTCGAAGCCCGCGATTTTGGCGAACTCGGGGTCGGCATGCAGGGGGTTTTTGTCACCGTTGAGCCGATAGAGCAATGCCTGCTGGGGCAGGGTTTTCGACTCGACGATCCGGTCGGGATCGCGCTCGGGCGGAAAGTTGCCCGCCTTGGGGCCCGAGGGGCCGCCGAACCCGCCTTCGCCCCGCATGAACATGGAAAAGCGGTTGACGAACAGCGTGTCGCCCGAGGCATCTTTGCTGCACGTTTCGAGCACAACCAAGGCCGCTTTGTGCTTGTCGTAAATGCCCGCCACACGGCCCGTGTTGGTAACCGTGCCACTGGTGGGAATGGGCTTGTGAATCTCCAAATCCTGTTCGCCGTGCAACAGCATGAAGGGGTTGAAATCCAGGCCGGGAATCTCGGGCACATGGGCCAGCATGTGGTGAACAGGAATCACGCCCCAAGTGGGTAACACCTTGAGATGGGCCTCGTAGGTGTAGGCCAACTCGCGCGGATCGGTAGGCGGGTCGCCGCAACCAAGCCCCAGGTGATAGAAAATAACCCGGTCTTCATCCCAGGAAAATGAATCGCCGGGAATCTCGGCGCCTAGTGCTTTGGAAGGATCAATCGGCATCGTACTGGTACGGCTCCTGCTGGCGTGCCCCCGACGTAGCGCACCGCCGAGCATGCGACGGCGGCAAACCCGGTGCTTTTCTATTCGCGTTTACTCAACTCGATTTTACGTTTGGTCAATCTGAGTCAACCTGATTCGCGCGTGCTCGACCGGCATGGATCGCGCGTTGCTTGTTGCGTGCTTGCGACGCACAACGATTGCTGCACTACTGCTGCAATTGCGCGCCGAGTGTCATGATCTCCTCGGTGGCGCTGCGTGGCACGGTGAAATCGTCGATCGACATGATCTGCTGCCAGTGATCGCGGATCATCTCGGGGGTGGGCTTTTCAGGCCGCTCGGCGTGCCAACCCGCTCCGAGCCCTACAAACACGCGGGCGTATTTTCCGCCACCGACAGAGAAGATTTCGTGCGTGGCCGTGCATTGTTCAGAAACCAGATAGGCCACGAGCGGCTTGACGTAGTCGATATCGAGCACGTCGCCGAAGGGACCGAGCACATGCTCGCTGAGCCGCGTTTTGGCAATCGGCGCGATGACGTTGGAGCGGATGTCGTACTTCTCGCCCTCGATCGCCACGACGCTCGACAGCCCGACCAGCCCCATTTTGGCGGCTGCGTAGTTCGCCTGACCAAAGTTGCCAAATAGCCCGGCCGCCGAACTGGTGAACAAGATGCGGCCATAGCCGTTCTGTTTCATGTTGGCGAACGCCGGCCGCGTGACGTGAAACGCCCCGCGAAGGTGTACGTCGAGCACTGCGTCGAACTCGTCGCTCGACATTTTGGCAAGACTCCGATCGCGCAAGATTCCGGCGTTGTTGATCAGTATGTCGACCTTGCCAAAGGCATCGATCGCCGTGCGGACGATCGCTTCGCCGGCCTCGGGCGTGGCCACTGAGTCGTAGTTGGCCACAGCCTCGCCGCCAGATCGGCGGATTTCGTCGACCACTTGATCGGCCATGTTCTGGCTGGCCCCGCTGCCATCGACACCACCGCCGAGATCGTTGACGACGATCTTGGCCCCTCGCTCAGCCAGCAGTAGGGCATAGGATCGTCCCAAACCACCACCGGCACCGGTAATGATGGCCACGCGGCCATCAAGCCGAATTTCCTCGCTCATGTCGTCGGTTTCCTTGATTTTCCTTGGTTCGGAGAGATTTGGAGCGTAGACACCGCCCTCGCAGTGCGGGCACACCGGCATGCGACCACGCGGGCGGACCGATGCGGGCCGCGCAGCGCCGCGGGCGTTTTGCGGCGACTGGTTGTTTTGAGCGTATGGACAGAACCTCGAACTCTTGCGGAAAAACCGCTTGTCTCGGCTGTTCTGACGCGTTTTGTCCGCTGGTTCTTTGTTGTTTCGTCTGTTCCTTTGCCCAAGGGTTTCTCGACGATCGCAGAAGCCTTGTCCGATTGGGGAACGGCCTTCCCCAGTGCTAGAGCCGCTGCCGGAGAATGCTGCCGGTGG
>WGDQ01000496.1 GCA_015493185.1 Planctomycetaceae bacterium | reverse complement strand
TCGCTAGCCCGTTTTTTTGCACCGTATCGTCAACACACCTCCACGGTTCCTCTGTTTTTGGTCAAGGATGACCTGTGATGAGCAGCAATGCAGCTCCGGCGGTAGGGGGCGTTTTGAGCCCCTTCGAACAGTTGCGATATGCCCAAGACATTCTGCGCACCGAAGCCCAGGCTTTGGACGACCTTTCGCGGCATCTCGATGCGCAGTTCTGCCGGGCGGTCGAGCTCATTTACTACTGTAGCGGCAGTGTGATTGTCAGTGGCATGGGCAAGGCCGGATTGGTTGGGCAGAAGATCGCGGCCACGCTTTCCTCCACAGGCACACGAAGCCACTACTTGCATCCGGCCGAAGCCATTCACGGCGATTTGGGACGCGTGCATCACGAGGATCTGGTGCTCATGCTTTCCCAGAGCGGCGAAACCGAAGAAGTCGTCCGTTTGCTGCCGCCGCTGAGCAGCTTTGGAATTCCGCTGATTGCGATTACGGGCAACCGAAACAGTTCGCTCGGACGCGCCGCCGATGTAACGCTCGAGCTCGGCCCCGTGCGCGAGGCCTGCGCACTCGGGCTGGCACCCACCACCAGCACCACGGCCATGCTTGCCTTGGGCGACGCGTTGGCACTGGTGGTAAGCCGTATGCGTCGTTTTCGGCCCGAAGATTTCGCCCGTTTTCATCCCGGTGGCAGTTTGGGGCGTAAGCTGAGCAGAGTGGACGATCTGATGCGCCCGCTGGCCGAGTGCCGCGTGGCCCGAAGGCAGCAGAGCGTGCGGCAGGTATTGGTCGACTTGAGCCGGCCCGGGCGCCGCAGCGGTGCCGTGATGGTTGTCGACGACCAAGACCGCCTGGTCGGTATTTTTACCGACAGCGATCTGGCCCGCTTGTTCGAGCGCCGCCGCGAAGAAGCAATCGATTGCGAGATTGGTTCTGTAATGACGCCCACACCGGCCGTTATTTCCAGCGGCGTCTCGATTCACGAAGCCATTAGCCAATTGGCCCGACGCAAAATCAGCGAACTGCCGGTTGTCGACGGATTCGGCAGGCCGGTTGGCCTGATCGACGTGACCGATCTGGTAGGACTCATTCCCGAAGAAGAGACCGAATGACGGTCCTCCAACGGGCTCGTCCCCCTCAGCGTCGAGCCGGCCGCAAAAACCACAGCCCCCCGCTCGAACACGTCATCGGTTCGGGAGAAACGACTTGGAAGCGATACGCCGAACCACGTGCTGGCAACCGGCAAGACCGACCGGCGCTTGGCGCGGATTCACCCGGCGTGGGCGGCCCGCCCGATCGCGATTCGCAAAACGTTCTTGTTCCCCCTTCGCGTTGATGCAAAGCAGACTTCGCCGTACGGGCGACCGTGGTTCGTGTCCGGCTCGCTAAACTTTCGCCAATCGTTGCAACCAGATTGCCCGTTCCCGTGCTTTGCGCGAAATGCGGGCACCATGATCGACCGTTCGGTACGAGAGGTGCGTAAGTGAAGACGGATCTCGACGAAAAATGCCGTTCGATCAGCTTGTTGCTGGTCGATGTCGATGGTGTTCTGACCGATGGCGCGATCATTTATGACAACAACGGCGTCGAAACCAAGCGGTTTTTCGTCCGCGACGGGCACGGGATCAAGCTGTGGCAACGCAGCGGAGGGCGTTTCGGCATCGTGACGGCCCGCAACTCGCATGTGGTCGAGGTGCGTGCCGCCGAGCTGGGCGTGCAACTCGTGCGTCAGGGTGTGGCCGACAAGCTGGCTGTCGTTCGTCAGCTTGCCGAAGAGCACCGGCTCACGCTTGGGCAGGTGGCCTACATTGGCGACGATTTGCCCGATCTGTCGGTTGTGCGACAGGTGGGCCTTGGGGTGGCGGTTGCCGATGCCGTCGAGGAGCTGCGCGTCGGGGCCGACTACGTGACAAAGGCCCCCGGCGGCCGAGGGGCCGTGCGCGAGGTCGTTGAGCTGATTCTCCGCGCGCAACACCGTTGGGACGACTTGCTGAAAACATACCACTGCTAGCACCATTCTCAAGCAGGCCGGCAATGGCCGGTCGCAATGCTTTACGAAATGCGCACAGATTGGCTCTGCCAGAAACGAAGGTTTGCTTTTTTTTCCTTTCCGAGGGCGCATTTTCACATCGAGCGGCTGCCCTACAAACGCGATCGCCAACCGGCGCGGTGGCTGCGGTAGCTGCGTCTGACCGCTGTACGATTCTCGAATGGCTTGGCTTCCATGTCCCCCGACACATCTCCGAACCAGCCTGTTGCCACGGTGCCCTCTCGAGGGTCGCGGCTTCGCGCATCGGTGCGATTGGTAGCCGCGCTGGCACGTCGTGGTCGATGGGGACGTTCGCTGGTAAGCCTTGCGGCAGTGGTTTCGGCCTTTTGTCTGTACTGGATGTTCGTCGTCCCCTGGATCGAGCCACAAGTCGACTTCAGCACCGACGCTGGCGGCGCGGACTTCGATGCGGTGGCCGATGATGCAAGCCTGAACGATCCGCCACGCGAAGAATTGGCCGCCTGGTTTCCCGAGGGTGCTTGGGAGCGGGGTCAAACGATCACTCTCGAGTCGGCTCGCGCTCGGTTGCTGCTGAAGCGATATCGGAATCGGCAGGACGGTACGGTTGAAATCGAACCGTGTACCATCATCTTCTTGCCGGAGCAGCCGGGCACAAACGACTTATGGATTCGCAAGGCGGTTATTTTGCAAGCGCCGCAGGGCGCCGTGCTAAGGTTCGATCGGCCGATCGATTTGCGGCGCGGAAGCATCGGCAAACTGATCGGCGGCACGCTGCTAGGACCGATCACGATACGAAGCGATGTCGAACAGCCCGGCCCGAGCGACGATCTTTGGGTCGAGGCTCGCGATGCGAAGCTCACCAAGCACGCCATCGTCAGCTCGCAACCGGTGCGTTTCCGGCTCGGAACGCATCGAGGATCGGGCAACGGTTTGCACATCGAGCTGATTGCCGGCAGCGGATCGGGCACACGCATCGACGGTTTGCGTTGGTTGCAACTCGATCGCGACGTGCGCATGCATCTTGATGTGGCCGATCTCCAACGCCGCCAATCGGCGCAAGCAGACGCCGGTGCTGGTGCCGAACCGGTTCCCTCCCCCGCCGTCGAAGTGGCTGGAAAGCCGCCGGAAACGATTGCCGTGCGCAGCGCGGGGCCGTTCCGTTTCGATTTCGAGCAGGCGGTGGCCACGTTTCGGCGCGATGTCGAAGTGGTGCGGTATCAGGACAGGCAAGCAACCGATACGCTCACGGGCGAAGAGGTGGCCATTCACTTCAGCCCGGCGCAAAACGCCGCAAACGGACAGACGAGCCCCGCGGGCTCGCGGCAACTATCGAGCCTCGAGCCTCGGCGTTTGGAAGCACGAGGCACCCCGGTTGTGCTTCGCTCGCCCGCCTCGGCCATCGAGGCCATCGGACAAACGATGCACTACGACCTGCAAAGCGGACGCGGCACACTGGAAGGCCAAGGCGGGGTGCTGCTCCGTCGCGGCGACAGCGAAATACGTGCGCCGATGTTGCAGTTTCAACCAGGTCGCGATGG
>WGDQ01000495.1 GCA_015493185.1 Planctomycetaceae bacterium | reverse complement strand
GATCAGAACGGCGACGGCAAGCTCAGCCGCGACAAATTGCCCGAGCAGTTCCGCTCCGGCTTCGACCGCAGCGACGTGAACAAAGACGGTTTTCTCGACACGCGCGGGATGACCGCCTCGTTGGCCCGCCTGCGGGCCGCCCGACGCAATCGGGCCGGCGGCGCCGCGCCGGTGTCGCCACGTGGCGGAGGGGCAGGCGAATGAAGCTGGCCGCGCGAATCGAAGATTTGCGCAAAGACTACGTCCTTGGCGCCGAGGTCGTGCACGCGCTGCGCGGTGTTTCGCTCGATGTGCCCGAGGGCGACTACGTCGCCATCATGGGCCCCTCGGGCTCGGGCAAATCAACGTTGCTCAACCTGTTGGGTTGTCTCGACCGCCCCACGGCCGGCCGCTACTTTCTCGGCGACGACGACGTGGCCACGCTCAACGACGATCAGCGCAGCGAAATCCGCGCGCAGCGGTTGGGCTTCGTCTTCCAATCGTACAATCTGATTCCGCAGTTGACCGTGCTCGAAAACATCGAGGTGCCACTTTACTACCAGGGCCGACTCACCCCTGCCCTGCGAAAGCGATGCCGTGAGCTGGCCGAAATCGTCGGCCTCGGCGATCGGCTCAACCACCGACCGGCCCAGCTCTCTGGTGGTCAGCAGCAGCGGGCCGCCATCGCCCGCAGCCTGGCCAACGATCCTTATTTCATCCTCGCCGACGAGCCGACCGGCAATCTCGACTCGGTTACCACCCGCGAAATCCTCGACCTTCTCGAGCGGCTCAACCAGGAAGGCAAAACCATCGTTATCGTCACGCACGAAGACGAAGTGGCCGCCGTCACCCGAAGGGTCGTTCGCCTCCGCGACGGCATGATCCAATCTGACGAGCGACTGCGATGACACCGTTGCCCGGACTACGCACCTGGCGTCTTGGCGTAAAAAGCCTGGCCCTGCATCCGCTCCGATCGCTGCTCACCGTGCTGGGCATCTTCATCGGCGTGGCCAGCGTCATTTGGCTCTTGGCCATCGGCGAGGGCATCAGCCGCAAGGCTCAGGAGCAAATCGAAGGGCTGGGGGCCGACAACATCATCGTCCGCTCGGTCAAACCGCCCAGCGAAACCACGTTGGGAATCCGCGGCCCGGTGCCCTACGGCATCACGCGGGAAGATTACGCGCGGCTCGTCGAAACCGTGCCCACCATCCAGCGGGCCGTACCCATCCGCGAAGTCCGCCGCCAGTTCCGCTACGCCGATCGCGTGGTCGACGGACGGCTTGTCGGCTGCACGCCCGACTATGCCGAAATCACCCAGTTGCGGGTCGATCGCGGGCACTTCATCACCGCGGCCGAGGCCCATCATCAAGAAAACGTTTGCGTGCTGGCTGCCGAAGTGGCCGAGCGGCTCTTCCCCTTCGAAGATCCTCTGGGGCGCTCCATTCATGTCGAAGACGACTACTACGTGGTCGTGGGCGTGATGAAGTCGCGGGCACCCACAGCCGCCATTGGCGGATCGCTGGCCGCCCAAGACTTCGCCAACGATGTCTACATTCCCATCACCACGTTCTGGAGCCGCATCGGCGATCAAATCATCACCCGCCGCAGCGGTTCCTTCGAAGGCGAAGACGTCCAGCTCACCCAGGTCACGTTGCGCGTTCGCAATGTCGACGAGGTCGTCGACACGGCCGACTTGATCAAAGCCACGCTCTCCCCCTATCACGAAAAACGCGACATCGCCATCGTCGTGCCGCTCGAACTACTCGAGCAGGCCCGCACCACGCGGCTCATGTTCATCGTCTTCATGGGGCTGATCGCCGCCATCTCGCTCATCGTCGGCGGCATCGGCATCATGAACATCATGCTGGCCACCGTTACCGAACGCACCCGCGAAATCGGCATCCGCCGCGCCCTGGGCGCCAAGCGGGCCGACATCACACGGCAGTTTCTCGCCGAAACCATCGTCCTCTCGGTCGTGGGAGGGGTTACCGGCATCTTGGGCGGGCTTACCTGTGGCCCGCTCAGCCGCGTGGCACGCTCCGGCATCGAACGCTTCTTTCCGCACGTTGTCGAAAACCTGCCCGACGTCGTACGCACCGTCGAACCGGTGATCGTTCCCATGTCCATTCCCATCGCCTTCGGCATCTCACTGGTCGTAGGCGTGGTCTTCGGCCTCTATCCGGCCATGCGAGCCGCGCAAATGGACCCCATCGAAGCACTGCGGCACGAATAACGACTCGCAAACAGCCGGCTCGCAAACGTGCCCGACTGACCAACCGACCCGGCGAGACGGTCCGACCGAAGCACTGCGGCATGAAGAACGGCTCGCAAACAGCCGGCGTCGTTCTCGCCGCTTGCGAGAAAAAAACCACGGAAAAGCCTTCCGTCGGCTCGTTGCCTCGGCCGCAAAGCACCTCGGCCGGCACGCGGTCAAGCCAAGCCCGATCCGCCGCGGAAAGCCGAGCATCGCGTCGACATTTGCCCCACGTGGCCGCCGGCGATTATCCTGACAAGGGCACCTCGACAGGTGCCTCCGTAGTGCGCGGCGCAATTCAGTGGTTTGCCCGGCACGCGTATGCCGGCCCCGCGCCGTGCCGCACGAAATTGCCGAACGCCACATGCCGGCAGCGGGGCATGTCGTCTCGCTTCCGGCACATCGCCACATCAGGCTCCAGGAGGTCCGATGCCGGTACGAATCTGGTACGTCTTGCGGATGCAGATCGAGGCCCTGGCCCAACGCAAAGAAGAAACAACCCGCGACTGGGCGAAAACTTTTTCCGATCCCGTGCGAGCTCGGGCGCTGCGTCGCCGCAACCGTCTCGGCGGGGCCCCTTCGCGACGAGCCATGCGACGCGCCGTTTTACGACAGCACGCCCGCCGCCCATCACGCCGGGCCGCGTAGAGCGGTGCCTTCCCAACCGCTTCCAGGCCCGAGATCGTAAGCAGGCGATCCGTACCAAGGAAGGCGAAGCAGGTAAATCCTCCTTGGACCGGTCGATGCACACCGACGACCAGACGGTCGGCTCGCTCGCGATCGACGCCGGAATTGGATTTTGAGAACGCCCTATTTACTCAAAGCCTGCT
>WGDQ01000494.1 GCA_015493185.1 Planctomycetaceae bacterium | reverse complement strand
GGTTGAAAAGCGTGTCGTCTGGGTGATTGCCACCGGCGTGTTGACGATTCTGGGCGCATGGTGCGTTTATCGCACGGGAGTTCCTTCGCCTGAAATCGCACGTCAGGCCGCCAAAGCCGATCTGGATCCTGCCCCCATCGAACAGTGGTTTCGCCGTCGATATTTCGAGGGCGCGGTGCTTGCCGCCATCGGGCTGCTCTATTGGGTTCTGGCATGGCGCTGCCGATGGAGCGGCCGCCTGGCTGCTCCCGCCTGGCAGATTGCGCTTCCCATGCTTTTGGTGGCCGAAGGGTTGTGGATGTCCTATGGCGTCAGCCCGCAATGCGATAAGCGGCTCTACTATCCGCCGCTTCCGGTGCTTCAGCGGTTGCAATCGTCGGGCGAACGCATTTGCGGCGCGCGGGGCCTTCCGGCCTGCCTGAACCAATCGCACGATCTCTACGACATCCGCGGCTACGATGGCGTCGACCCGGTGCATCTGGTTGAGTTGCTCGATATCTGCCGGCGCCAATTTCCGCGCGAGCCGTGGCTGCGTGTGAGCTATGCCCCCGTGCAGTTCTTTCTGCCGGTCGATTCGCCCATCATCAATATGCTGAATGTCCGCCATCGCATTGTGCCGGTGCAAGCACTCGAAGGGGCCAAGGTGCGCCGCGAAGACGGTTTCGTCGTGTTCGAAAACCCCAAAGCGCTACCGCGCGTTTTCGTGCCGCAAAGCGTTGTGCGGCTGACCCGCCCCGACCAGGTGCTCGAGCAACTGGCCCAACGCGATTTCGACCCGCGCAGCGTGGCCTACGTTACCGAGCCGCTGCAAGAAAGCGCCGTCCGGCCGATCCGTGGCCGGGCGACGATTGAAGAAATGCTGCCCTGCGAAGTGCGGGTTCGCGCCGATATGGAAACGCCCGGTTTGGTCGTGCTCAGCGATCTTTGGTTTCCCGGCTGGAACGTCTATGTCGATGGGCAGCCGGCCCGCCTGCTGCGCACCAATCACGCACTGCGCGGCGTCGAACTACCGGCCGGACAACACGATGTTCTGTTCCGCTACGAGCCAATGAGCTTCTATCTCGGCCTTGCCATCGGGGGGGCTTCCGCGGCATTGGGGCTCGTCTGGTGGGTCTTGGGCGGTCGTGGCTCCGCGCTGCTCACGTCGCGCGATGCGTCAACCGTGGCTGCCGACACCGCCCAAGCTGACCAGGCACGCTCGGGGCAGCCATCGGCTCCATCGCAGCCCTCTCCCCGGCGTCGCGATTCCACGCCGCGCCGACGCCGAAGCCGGCGACGCGGCCGCTGAGAAGGTGCCTTCAGGAATTCAGAAGATCAAAAAAGATGCCCTCGAAATCGCTTCCAGACCCAACAAAAGATTGTGAGCAGCCGATCGTATCAACGAGGGCGAAGCAGGCGAATTCTCCTTCGACTGGTCGATACAGACCGACGACCAGACGGTCGGCTTGCTCGCGATCGAAGCAGGAATTGGATTTTGAAGCCCACCGTCTGAGAACCCAACTCTCCGGCCCCCGCGATGCGCGCACGCGCGGCCCTTGCACAAACGTGCGGCCCCATCGACAATGACCGCTCGTCGCGGTGCATGGCGTGCCGATCATAGCCGCGGCGATGTACGGTTCGGCCCTTTGCGTCGTATTCTCAACAGTGTGGAGTATCATGCCAGACGAAGCCCGCGTTGTGCTCAGCGGTTTTGCCGATGAGGCGGCCATCAATAAGTTGGCGGTCGAGCAGTTTGCCGCTTTTGCGGCGTTGGGGCTGCAATACTACAGCATCCGCTTCATCGACATCGGCGGCGGTGTGAAAAACGTCATGGATCTCACCAAGAAAGAGATCCGCGACATCTGCCACCTGGAAGATCAGTACGACCTGAGCGTGGCATCGATCGGTTCGCCCATTGGCAAGGTGAAGCTGCTCGATGTCGAAGACGGCACGAAGAACGCCTTCGTCCCCTTCAAACGTTACCTGAGCAAGCAGGTTCAGCGGGCTTGCGACATCGCCCACGCGTTCGAGACGAAGCTCATCCGCGGCTTTTCGTTCTATCATCCTCGTGGCAGCGACCCCCAAGAGCACCTGTCTCTTATACACATCT
>WGDQ01000493.1 GCA_015493185.1 Planctomycetaceae bacterium | reverse complement strand
GGCAAACAGCCAGCAACCTCGTGCCACCGGCTGCTGCTAGCTCCAGGCTATGGAATCCTGTTCAGCACACCTGCCTATTACCCAGCGTCACCAGCATCGCCCCGGCGAGCCAAGCCGATCCGTGCACGTTGTGATCTATCCGCATCGTTCGTCGAAGCCACTCGTTGGCGCACCTGCTCGAACATGGCATCGACGTACCACATGGAACGCCTGCGTGCGATTTCGACCATGACACTGTAACGTGCGCGCGCGTTTCGGCCCACCCGTGTCGACTCAGCCAACCGCCGCCCCACCCCAAACGGTTACAACAGCCCACTTGCGGCGATCGACGACAAATCTTTTGGAAGTGGGCATATGTTTTGCTGAAAAAAGGGGCGTCCACATCAAGGCTTCGGGCTTGCGGTACTGCCACGGTGCTTGGCGGTGGAACAAGGCCCTTTTTTCAAGGAGGGAAGGTGATGCCATGCTCGTGCTGAGCCGAAAACCGGGCGAGTCGATTCGGATCGGTCGATCGATTCGGATCAAAATCGTGGCCACCGACCGCGGCAGCGTGAAGTTGGGAATTGACGCACCCGACGACGTGCGGATTCTCCGTGGCGAGCTCGAGTGGTGGAACGACAACGATTCGGAACCAACCACCGTGAGCGGACCTCCGTCGATGTTATCCAAAGCTGCCAAGCCGCGCGATCCCGCGATGGTTATCTGTTGATCGCAAGCACGTTCGACTTCGTCCGAAACGTGGCACCTGTGGTGTCGGTTCCGTCGTAGGAAACGGTACGGCGGGGGACAAACCGTTTTCGTTGCACACGTTGCGTGTCCCTTTTTTCCACCTGGCTGCACGGGAGATGTGATTCACGAGCACCTCTCGCAACACGCTGCAACGCATACGCATGCAAGCGTTTCGTTGCACCCGGGGCATCGAGAACAGGAAGCGGCCAGAAGCGGATGAACCAGCCGAGCACGGTTGACAGCCTTCCACGAGGCGGTAGATTCTCGATAACTAGATACATAACTCCTTAAATTAAATATCCCGCTGCCCTGTTTCCGACGTACTGCAAGGCGACCACTGACGTCGTATCGTTCGCAACCCCCGACAACTACACCTGGTTTTTCAAACCGTTGCGTCCCTCCTGCCCGAACAAGGCGTCGCACCATGCAACGTTACCATGTCGAGGTTCCAACCCCCGACTACTGGCGCCGGCAGATCAAGTGCCAGCAAGCGTGCCCGGTACACACCGATGCTCGGGGCTACGTGCGTGCGATCGCCGAGGGCCGTTTCGAAGACGCCTATCTCATTGCGCGCGGACCGAATCCTCTGGCGTCGATCTGCGGACGTGTTTGCGGCGCGCCGTGCGAGGCCTCTTGTCGCCGGGCCGACATCGACGAGGCCGTATCGATTCGTGCTCTGAAGCGGTTCGTCACCGATCGTTTCGGCTACCATGCCGACCAATCGGCCAAACAGCCGTTGAAATTGATCCGCCGTTTGATCGACCATGCGCGCCGCCGCGATTCGATGCGTGAAGAAGAGCTGTCGGCTTTCGCCCGCTTTCTCTCCAACGGCCAACTACCCGACAACTCGCAAGGCGAGAAGATCGCCATCATCGGTTCCGGACCGGCCGGTTTGGCGGCGGCCCACGACCTGGCACTATTGGGTTTTCGTCCCGTGGTTTACGAAATGGAGCCCGTGCCCGCCGGCATGCTGGCCGTGGGCATCCCGCAATATCGCCTGCCCCGCGAACTCATTGCCGCTGAGGTTGAATTCATTCGCGCGTTGGGCGTCGAGTTCATCTGCAACACGCAGGTTGGCAAAGACATTCCCCTGTCTGAAATCCGGCAGCAACACCGCGCCACGATCATTGCCGTGGGACTGAAGCGTTCGCGGTCGCTGTCCATCCCTGGCGCCGATGCCAAAGGCGTTCTCGGCGGTGTGGAGTTTCTGCGCGATGTCGCTCTGGGCAAAGATGTCGACATCCATGGCGATGTGGTCGTCATTGGCGGCGGCAACGTGGCCTACGATATTGCCCGCACCGTGGTGCGGCAAACCGGCGTCGACATTTCGCGCACGGCGCTGCGTCGCAAAGGCGTCAAGTCGGTTCATCTGTGCAGTCTCGAGAGCCTCGAAGAACTTCCGGCCGACGATCAAGAGATTCTTGAAGGCGACGAAGAGGGCGTTATTCGCCACCATAGCCTGGGGCCGGTCGAAATTCTGGTGGACGACCAGGGATCGGTTCGCGGCGTCGTATTCCAACGCTGCCTGCGCGTGTTCGACGAACAGGGGCGTTTCTCACCGCAGTTCGATGAAAGCGATCGCACGACGATAGCCGCCAATACGGTGATCTGGGGCATCGGTCAGCGCCCCGACCTGAGCTTTGTCGACGCCGACGACATCGAGCGCGATGAGCGGGGCTTGATCCGCGTTGATCCGAATACGCTCCAAACCACGGCCGACGATGTCTTCCTGGCCGGGGATATCGCCTACGGACCGCGCCTGCTGATCGATGCGGTGGCCAGCGGCAAGCAAGTGGCCCGACAAATCTACCGCTCGGTGCGAGGCACGCCGTTGGTGCCCAACTCGGAGTTGGTACACATCGATTTGCCGCACTACCAGCGAGAGCAGGACTACGAGAAGCTCAAGCGAACACCCATTCCGCTGCTCGAGCCGGAACAGCGTCGCAGCGATCAAC
>WGDQ01000492.1 GCA_015493185.1 Planctomycetaceae bacterium | reverse complement strand
CCGACTCCCGTTTTCGAGCTTTGAGCTTGCGAGCCCCTAAGCTTTCGAACCCCGGAGCTTTCGGCTTCCAGCTTTTGCCTTTCGCCTCTGGCATGGGGGGCGGGGCACGGAAGCTTCCGGGTCTATTCAACCCGGCCAGACCTGGATGCCCGGCGGCCGTAGCCCACCGTGACGCGGATGATGTGGTTCCTTCGTTTCCTCGCCGAAATAATCTCTCCCGCCGATTGCCAATGGTTCGAAACCGCCGCAGACGGCTGTTTTGCCCGGGTGGGGTGGCAAGTATTGGACAACACGCCTTACCGGTGAGGCCGCCGCACTGCGGTTGCCGGTCAAACGGATACGCATGACGGATGGCGGTGCCTCCGAACCGCCGACGCACGCCATATTCACGCCGATGGGGCTACGCCATGTGCGTCGAGGGCGTCGCGTTGCTATGCTCGACGGAAAAGAATACCGCTCGACGGGGGAACCAAAGCCACCTTTGCGGCCGCGGGACGTCCGCCCACATGTTGGGGCAGTCACTCCCCGTCGCGTATTCCAGACGGGTTTTTTTCAGCAGGCGAAGACACATACAGATACAACATTCGGATATACCGTTCGGTAGTTGGGCGCAAGCAGAAAAGGGTTATCGACAAAGTGAAATCACTGAGCAGAAACAACGCATCGCGTGCAGGGGTTTATGGTCGAACTGGCCGTGCGAAGCCTGAAGCTCGCACACGCTTTGTTTGCCGGCGGCTTCATCGGCACTTGCCCGCTTGGCGTGCAGTGTGGCTTTGCTTGCTGGCAGGCTCAATCGGTCTGGGCTCCCTGGCAGTTGGGCCGCGCGTCGCATGGGCTGCACCGGTAAAAGGCTTTCAGCCCGCGGCTCAAGATGAGTTTGTCAGTAGCGACGCAAAATTGGAATTGGTGTGGGGAGAAGGCGAATTCACCGAGGGGCCGGTGCCGGCCGCCGACGGAACCATTCTGTTTTCCGACATCGGCAACCGCATCATGCAGTACGACCCTCGAACCGGACGAACCCGGGTGTTTCGCGCCGATAGTGGCCGCTCGAACGGCATGATGTTCGATGCTCGCGGCCGCCTGGTGGTGTGCGAAGGTGCCAACACCGGCGGACGGCGCCGGATTTCAATTACATTGCCCAACGGCAGCGTGCAAACGCTGGCAGATCGTTTCGAAGGCAAACGCTTCAACAGCCCGAACGACGTGGCGGTGGCCCCTTCCGGCAGGGTTTACTTCACCGACCCGCGTTACGTGGGCAATGAGCCGCGCGAACTCGACTTCGAGGGCGTGTTCGTCATCCAGCCCGACCGTACCGTCAAGGTGGCCACGCGCGACGTCGAAAAGCCGAATGGCATTCTCGTCTCGTCCGACGGAACCACGGTTTACGTATCAGACAACAACGGCCAAGGCCGACGCGAGTTGCTGGCCTTTGCCGTGGCGCCCGACGGCACGCTGCGCGACAAGCGTGTGTTGTGGCGGTTTGCTGCGGGAGAGCGGGGCATTGACGGCATGACACTCGACGAGGAGGGCAACATTTACGCCTCGGCCGCCTCGGGAGAAGCCGCGGGAATCTACGTCTTCAGCCCTCAAGGCCAACCGCTGGCATGGATTCCGACACCCGGGGCCCCAACCAACTGCGTATTTGGCATCGGCCCCGAGGCACGGGTGCTCTACATCACCGCGCCGGTCGAAGAAGCTCGCCAAGCGGCACAGCAGGCCGGGCGCAAGAAATACGGCCTTTACCGCATCGAGTTGAAGAAACGCGGCTACCACCTCTTCCCACGATGACGGGCGTTGCCGGGGAGCTGGGTTCTCCAAATTTTTCGGCATGCAAAAACGTCAAAAAGCGGCCATCTCGGCCCTGAATACAATGGTGCGGTGCTGTCGCGGTCTTCGGCGACACATCGCCGCAGAGCCCGAGCGATGGGTCCGTCCTTGTGCCGGTTCAGCTCAGGGCGGCCGGAGCGAAACAAACGTCGTATCCGCAGACCGACGGGAGGAGCTGTCGAGGTGAAGCCGCCATTTTCTCATTTGCGTGGGCATCGAAGATCGCGGACAAACCGTGGGCAAACGCCGGCGTGGCGGGCTAGCGTATTCGGTAAAACACGGCGAACCCCGCCGGCGCGCAAACGTCGGCTCTGCGTCGATCGGCTCGAGGCCCGGCGGTTGTTGGCCACGCGCGTGGTTACCATCGGCGATAGTTGGGCCGGCTTCATCGCCAACGGCGCGCCAGGCTCGATTGCCGATTCGGGCACGGGCAACGCCTTTCAAACGGTGCTCGATTTCTTCGGCACCGGACAGCAGGTTTACAACGGATCGTTCTACGGTGGCACCGCGGCCCAACATGCGACGCAGTTGAACGACATCACCAACGCCATCAACGCGGCCGGACCCGACGCTGACATCGTGTATCTCAGCACTGGCGGCAACGACCTGCTGGGCGGCCAACTCGCCGGCGGGTGGTATCTCGGCCACCCGAACGAAAACGCCCTGTTCGACGCTATCGGGGCCAACGTGCAAACCGTGGTAAACCACATCTTGAGCATCCGCCCCGACATCCAAATCGTGATCGGCGGCTACGACTATCCCAATGTCTGGGATTTCGATCTCAGCGACTCGGGCAACCTGGTGCGGGCCAACTTCGCCTTGGGGCTGTTCGGGCTGGGCGACCCGACCAACCCATTTGTCGATGCCCCCGGGCAACAAGCCTTCAACGCGGCATTCCGCGGGCTCGAACAACGCAAGATCGACATTGCCAACGCCAGTTCGCGGGTGCACTACGTGCAGAACTTCGGCATCAACAATTCGCTCAGCGGCTACAACGGCTATTTTGGCACGCTGCCGGCTGGCCTGCCGCCCTCGACCTACAACGATTTGCCCGTCGACAAAACACGACTGAACAACGGCACCGATCCGATCCATCTCGACACGACGGGCTACGAGATTCTCGCCACGCAGGCTTACAACAACTTCCTGGTCACGGCGTTTCAACCGGCGCAGTTGTCTACCAGTGCCACAACGCTCGATTTCGGCAACGTCCGCCTCGGCACCACCAGTGGCGGGCAAACCGTAACCGCCACGAACGTGGGGCCCAACTTCACGAAAGTGAAAAACCTCGTCTTTCCGGCTGCCAGCGGAGCCTTTGCCGGTTCGACCCTGTCGGCCGCGCCACTTTTTATGGATCCGATCTTGGGCAGCGATGCGGCCACGAGCAGTGCCTACACCTACGCGCCCACCACCCGCGGCGGCGATGTGTTGAACCTTACCGTGACCAGCGACAGCGGCAATCAGCCCCTTACATTGCAGGGCACTGGCGTGGGGCCCTCGCTCGATGTGGCGGCGTCGCTCGATTTCGGCATGGTCGACAGCGGCAGCATGGCATCGCTCGACCTGACGCTCACGAATGATACGCCCGACGGCGATCTGGGCGGCCTGACCGACCTGACGCTCGTCTCGGCCCAAGTCACCGGCCCCGATGCGGCCCGATTTTCGCTCGCAAACTTCTCGCCCGGCACGGTGATCTCAGCCGGTGGCACCTTCGACCTCGGCGTTGTATTCGATGCCGCCGCTCCGCTCGGCTCGTACAGCGCGCAGCTCACGCTGGTTACCGATGTCGGGGCAGCGCTTGGCGCCGCTGGGCAGTCGTTCACCGTGCCACTCACGGCCGAGGTGGTGTCCTCCACGCCACAACTGACGATCACCGGCCCCAGTAGCGGCGTGCCCGGTCAGCCGAGAACGTTCACCTTCGATGTTGTGGGGGGCGCGCCAGGCAACCTCACGTTCGATATTGATTGGGATGGCGACTCGGTGGTGGATGAAACGGTGGTGGGGCCTAGTGGGGTGCAGGTGGTGCATGTGTTCAACAGCACCGGTTCGTGGACGATCTCGGCCACGGCCACCGATCAAGATGGCGGCGTGAGCCCGGCGGCTACGGCACCGATCGATATTACGTTGTTTGATGTGCAGGCGGATGAGGTGAATCCGGCGGTTACGAATTTGGCGTGGGGGGGCACGGCGGGGCTGGATGCCGTGTTCTTCATTCCCACGGCGGGCAACTCGCTCACGGTGTTCACTGCCGCGCTGGGCAATGTGCTCATCAATCAGGTCGATCTGGTCAGCGGCATCGACGGGCGCATCATCGCCTACGGGCTGGGTGGGGCCGATATCATGGCGGCCGACTTCGCCACCGTGCCGGTCGAGTTCTACGGCGACAACGGCAACGACGTGCTCTCGGGCAGCGCCGCGGCGGGCGACTTGCTCGACGGCGGCGTGGGCGACGACATGCTGCTGGCCACCACCGGCATCAACGATGCTG
>WGDQ01000491.1 GCA_015493185.1 Planctomycetaceae bacterium | reverse complement strand
TTTCTACGATGCCTTTCTGGTACGGCAAAACCTGCAATTGGTGCGGGCCCGCAACCTGCGCGATTTCCGCCAGGCGATGGCGATGCAGGATTTTCACTATTTCAACGCGGTATATGCTGATCGGCACGGCGACCTCTACTACGTTTACAACGGCATCGTCCCACGGCGCGAGGCCGGCTTCGATTGGACCCACCCGCTCGACGGACGCGATCCGCGCACCGAGTGGCGCGGTTATCATGCCTTCGACGAACTACCGCAGGTGACGAATCCACTTTCCGACTTTTTGCAGAGCTGCAACTCGTCGCCCTTCACCACCACCGACGACGGAAACCCATCGGTGGGCGACTTTCCCGCCTACATGTTCCGCGACGCGTTGGACGACAAACGGCGCGCCAAGCGGCTGCGTCTTCATTTGCGCCAGTCGACCGACGTGACGTTCGAAACGTTTCGGCAAACCGTATTCGACACCACGATTTATTGGGCGCTGATCGAGTTGCCCCGCTTTCGCGAGAAGTTCGAGCGGCTCCAGTTCGACAGTCCGAAGCTCGCCGAGCGGGTGCGCCCCTACCTGGAGCATCTGCTCGATTGGGACTGTCGCGGCGGCCTGAAATCGACACAGGCAACGCTTTGTCTCGAGTGGTACGAACAGCTCTATGGTTTTGGCTATCCGGCCGAGACGCTTAAGCCTGAATTCGTCGGACGGCCCGCCTCACAGTTCGAGGCGCTGGTTCGAGCCGCGGAAACGCTGAAAAAATATTACGGCACATGGCGCGTTCCGTGGGGCAAGATTCATCGCCTCCAGCGACACGCCCGCCGTTCGGTCACCGGGCCGGGCGACCTGGCGTTCGTTCCCTTCAGCGATCGTCATCTCAGCCTGCCGGTGGCCGGCATACCGGGTCCGCCCGGCGTGATGTTCGCCATGTATTTCACGCCGAGTCGCATGCCGCTCAAGCCGGTGCAGAAGCGTTACGCCGTAGTGGGCACGTGCTACGTGGCGGCTGTGGAGTTTACTGATCGCATTCACTGCCGCACGCTTGTGCAGTTTGGCACCAGCGGCGATCCCTCGTCGCCTCATTTTTTCGATCAGGCGCAGTTGATGTCGCGCCAGCAGCTTAAGCCGGCACCGTTTTATCTCGACGAAGTGCGGGCCGCGGCGAAGCAGACCTACCATCCAGGCAGCGCACGCACAGCTACGTCCACCGCGACGGGTGAATCGCCCAAGTAAAGTAAGACGTCGGGGTAAGCCCGACATCTTTCTATTTTCTATGCCAATCTCTATGCCAACACCTGATCGAGCTTGACGCTGCCTCCGCTCGGCGAACGCCGCCGAACCCTCAGGCGGAAGCCATCCCCTTCCGACGGCGTTACGGCCGACAGTCGCTGTGCATTCTGCTTCTGTCGGCACTGTGGCAAGTTTTGGGATGGCCGCTTAGGGAGCGAAGCATACAATGCCAGCGGGCCATTGCGACGGGTTTTTTCGGCCTGCTACGGCAAACCGGCTCGGGCCGCTTGCATTGTCTGGTTCGGCAGCCGACGAAATTTGCGGCAACGAAGGGGCGATCGCCGGCCATGCTCGGTGCGTGCCACGGGATAGATGCGTGCCACGGTCTAAAAGAGCGAAAACGCGGTGCGATCGAGTGTGTTGCGGAAAGGTTGGAAGAGCCTGCGCGTTGTATTCTTGCCGACGGTTGCGGGCAGAACAACGTTCGAGCGGCCCAGGTTCCGTCTCCAGGTCGCAAAGGTCGGCCTTTGGAAGGATTCGCCGCCGCGGCAGGTTCGGCTGGAAATCGTTGGCATACGAGCGCCTCGCGAAGCGGCAAGACGGCAACCACATGGCTCGACTGCCTTGAAAACCGCTGGAGAACCCAACGATGGGGATTCTGATCGATGGCTACAACCTGTTGCACGCGAGCGGCATCCTCGGCCGCGGACAAGGTCCGGGCAGCTTCGAACGTTCGCGGCAGGCATTGTTGAACTTCTTGGCCGCGTCTCTCGACGAAGAGCAGCGGCAGCGTACGGTCGTTGTTTTCGATGCAACGGCCGCACCGCCCGGGCTGCCGCGCGCATCGGACCATCGTGGGCTCTCTGTTCGCTTCGCCGTCGGTTATGAAAACGCCGATGCCCTGATTATCGAACTGATTCGTCGCGACAGCGCGCCACGCCAGTTGACCGTGGTTTCGAGCGATCACGAAATTCGCCGCGCGGCTCGGCGCCGACGTGCCCGTGCCGTGGCGAGCGACGAGTGGTTTCGCGAATTGTTGCAACGTCGCAGTGCGACCCAGCGACGCCGGCTCGCCTCGTCGCAGCCCGAGAAACCGGGCGCGCCGCTATCGGAAGAGCAGGTCGAGTATTGGACCGCCGTGTTTGCCGAATCATTGGGCGAGTTGCCATCGGACGAGTCAGATGCGGAGAGCCAGCCGTCCATGGCGGCTTCCGACACACCGCGCGAAACGGCACCGCCAGACGTTGCCACAACCTCCGGTCGCCGCATCGAAGAATCAGGCAGCAAGCCTCGTACGGTAGAGCCAGCACAATCGACAGCGCCGCCTGCGCCCTCCGACCCCCAGCGGCCCGACGAGGCGACTGCCGGAGATGAGCAGTCGGAAGGTGAATCGACCAAACCGACCGACTGGAAAACCGCTGTGGACGAACAGCTTCTGGCCGATGCATCGGCGCTACTCGCCGAGGGGTTGAACAGCCCGTTTTCAGACGCGTATCGCCAGGCGATTGAGAAGGAGCTTCTTTCCGATAATCCGGACGCTTCAGCGCCACCCGAAAATGACACACCGCCACGGGATGACGTCGGCAACAAGCACGGCAGACCGCACAACCGCAGGCGTTAGAAGCACTATCACGAAACGCCGACGGGCCGTGCTGCTCGCATGGCAGCCTGCTGCGAAAGCGGCATAGCAGGCAGACGCCAAGCCCCGGTGGTCTCGATCAGCTCGCAACAGCAACTCTTGGCAAAACGACCGCCGCCTTCACCGCTCAAGACCAAACCGCACAAGGCGTCGCTTTCCCGACGGCATGCCGCAAAGAAGCATCGGCACGAGCCCTTCGGCAGCAAATGAGGCGATGTTGCTCGTTTCGCCTTTTCGGTTACGAACCGGTGTGGAGGGCCTTGTCCGAAATATCTTTGCGACACCATGCGCCGGGCCAGCGGATTTTTTTCACCGCCGTGTAGGCTTGCAGCTTGGCCTTTGGCAGCGTGGGGGCCCGGGCCGTGACGCCCAGCACGCGACCGCCGTCGGTCACTACCTGCCCATCGCGTCGCGCGGTGCCGGCATGAAACACCTTCACGCCCTCGACCTGCGCGGCCTCTGCCAGCCCACGGATGGGGTGGCCGCGCTCATAGCTGCCGGGATAACCCTCGCTGGCCATCACAACGCAAACGGACGACTCGTCGCGCCAGCGAAGCGGCTCGATTTCCTCCAAACGCGAATCCACAGCGGCGTCGATGATCTCGAGCAAGTCGCTATCGAGTCGCATCATCAGCGGCTGGCATTCGGGATCGCCGAAGCGAACGTTGAACTCCAGAACCTTCGGGCCCTGGTGCGTGAGAATCAGCCCAGCGTAGAGAACACCACGAAACGGTCGCCGACTGCGCTTCATCGCATGAATCGTGGGCACGAGCACGTGCTCTTCGATCCACTGCATCATCTCTTCATCGACCAGCGGCGTGGGGCAATAGGCTCCCATGCCACCGGTATTGGGTCCTTTGTCTCCGTCGTAGGCGCGTTTGTGATCTTGTGAGGGGCTCAACGTCACGATCGTCCGACCGTCGGTAATGGCGATGACGCTCGCTTCTTCGCCATGCAACCGTTCTTCGATCACAAGCTGATCTCCGGCCGCGCCGAACTGGCGATCGCGGGCAATGCGGCGAACGGCCTGCAACGCCTCATCGCGGCCCTCGCACACAACCACCCCTTTTCCGGCAGCCAGCCCATCGGCCTTGACCACTACGGGCACGTCTTCGCGGTCTTTCAAATAACGCTCGGCACTGTCGGCCGTACGAAACACGCGAAAGTCGGCCGTGGGCACATCAGCATGGCGCAGCAGATTTTTGCAAAACACCTTGCTTCCTTCCAATTCGGCAGCCGCCTTGGAA
>WGDQ01000490.1 GCA_015493185.1 Planctomycetaceae bacterium | reverse complement strand
GTGCTGGGGGGAGGTTCGCTGCCGGGGCGGGCGGACGACGCACGGCGCCGAGAAACTGCCGTACAACAGACAATGGGCCCAACAACCGCGCACGCGGGCTGACGCGAGGCGAAAGGAGAATGGAACGATGGGAACCAATGGTGAACTGAATCGAAAACTGCGGATGGGGCTGATCGGCGGCGGACAAGGCGCCTTTATCGGCCGCGTTCACTGCACGGCGGCGGTGCTCGACAATCGGGCCGCCCTGGTTGCCGGGGCGTTGTCGTCGAATCCGGAGCGGGCCAAGGCATCGGCGCCCGATTACGACATTCCGCCCGATCGGGCCTACGGATCGTATCGCGAACTGCTGGATCGCGAATCGAAACTGCCCGAGGACGAGCGAATCGACTTTGTGTCGATCGCCACGCCGAACCATACGCACTTCGAGATCGCCATGGCCGCCATCGAAGCGGGATTCAACGTGATGTGCGACAAGCCCATGACGTTCGACCTGGATCAGGCGGAAAAACTGGCCGAGGCGGTGGATCGCTCGGGCGTGGTGTTTGCCGTGACGCACAACTACACGGGCTATCCGCTGGTTCGGCAAGCCCGCGAGATGATTCTTTCGGGCGAGTTGGGCGAAATTCAGGCCATTCGTTCGAACTACATTCAGGGGTGGCTCCGCTCGCGGCTCGAGGCCGAAGACCAGAAGCAGGCCAGTTGGCGAACCGACCCGAGCAAGTCGGGGGCGGCGGGTTGCTTTGGCGACATCGGCACGCACGCCTTCAACCTGGGCCGCTACATGACGGGGCTGTTGCCCGAGGAAGTGAGTTGCCACCTGAAGACGTTTGAGCCGGGCCGGCGTTTGGACGACTACGGCCACGCGGTGATTCGCTACGAGAACGGGGCGTTGGGCACGGTGACGGCCTCGCAGATTTCTCACGGCCGCGAGAACGACCTGTTTATCGAAATCGACGGCACGAAGGGTGCCCTTCAGTGGCGTCAGGAAGAGCCGAACTACATGATTTACCGCCGCAATGGGCAACCGCACGCCATCTACAGCCGTGATCCCAACGCGCCCTATATGAATGCCAGCGGCGCGGCGGCCTGCCGGTTGCCGGCCGGACATCCCGAGGCCTTTTTCGAGGCGTTCGCCAATGTGTATCGCGCGGCCTTCGACAACATGGCGCGGCGAGCGCTGGGCCAACCCTTCGAGGCCAACGACACGATTTATCCCAACGTGAACGATGGCGTGGAAGGCATGTACTTCATTCAGCAGTGTGTGGCCAGCAGCGTGGAAAACGGCGCCTGGCTGCCGCTGAAGCATCCGCGCGCCCGGCGATAGCCTTTGCTGCCCGTCCGCTTGTTGTCGACACGATAGCGCCCGGGGGCGGCTGCGCATCGGAAGCGCCCATTTCCCCTCTCGTCACTGCAAATGGTTGCGTGATGCGGCTGTATGGAACAGCGCGGCGCGGCGCGGCGACGGGAAGAGCAGCACCGAACAGGAAAAAAACCGCCGCGCCATGCGCGGAGAAAATGCGCGCGGTCAAGCGGGCTTACGGGCTGGCGAAGTGCTGGCGCAGGAAGCGGGCGGCTCGGTCCCAGCAGTCGGCTGCTTTCTCGAAATCGACCTGCATGGCGCGGATGGTGCGCGGCGTGGCAACAGGCGGCTGCACCTGCACGCGGCGATTGAGAGGAATTTGACCGCTCGGACCGGTGGCCAGTCGGCTTTCGACCTGTGGTGAAAGCAGGTAGTCGACCAGGCGGCGGGCGGCTTCGGGATGCGGCGCGTTGCGAAGGATGGCCACGGTGTTGGGTATGAACAACGTGCCGAGGCCGTCGGGCCCCTGATCGGGATAAACGATTTCGACGGGGTAGCCCTTGGCGATCATCACCAGGGCGTCGTCGGTGTCGGTCAGTCCGAAGGCCAACTGCCCAGTGGCCACGCGGACGGCCACTTGTTTGTTGCCCGATTCGATCGAAACACGATTGGCCTTCAGATCGAGAAAGAATTGCCTGGCCCGCTTGTCGCCCCAAGCGGCGAACAAACAGGCGGCGTGCGTGGCCGTGGTGCCAAAGAGCGGCTTGGCCAGTGCGATGCGACCCCGCCAGCGCGGTGCTGCCAGATCGGTGATCGAATCGGGTCGCTGCTGCGGTGCAAGCTGCTGGGTATTGACGATCAGCACGCGGGCCCGGGCGGCAAAACCATGCCAGGTGCCTTGTGGCGAGCGGTACATGGCCGGATAGTCGTCGGCAACCGGCGGACGGTAGGCATCGAGCAAACCGGCCCGTTCGAGCCGCAACGTGTTGAGAATTTCGTTGTTCCAGAAAACGTCGCAGCGCGGGCGGCGGGATTCGGCCAGAATGGCGTTGGCCAGACCGACGGTTTTGGTCGATTCGGTATCGAACTTCGGCACGGCGCGAATGCCCGTGGTGCGCGAGAAGTCGTCGAGGATGTCGGCCGAGAACACCTCGTCGAGTGCCGTATAAACGACCACCTCCGGACCGCTGGCCGGACGGCAGCCGCTGGTTGTGCACAGCGCGACGAACGCGAGCAGCCAGCACACCGCTTGACTGCGGCAGCAGGAATAGGAGAAAGGCCAGAAGGACACTTTTCTATACCTTTTGGCATCTTCCAGAAAACGCATAGGGCTTTTGCTCGTGGGGCTGAATCGCCGTAAGAGCGCGCCCAGGGGGCGCTCTCTCCCCCGATAAAGGACGGGAACGCCTGAATATAACTGCGCCGATCGGCTCAGCCGGCGCGCCGGCGGGCATTTTTGCACGTGAATCTTCAAAAGTTTGCCCACGATCCATTATCCAAATGCCATCTTGTTGTAATGAGGGGGCAGGCAACCGTGAACAAGAAGGTTTCCTGATATGAGGCGGATATCATGGCAATGGGCCTGTTCCTGGACCGTCGTTCGCGAATAGCGGACGACCTGGTTTCCCTGTTTCAAGGCGGCGACTGGGAAACACTGCGCGATTTGTGCGAGGAAATCCGCGATACGGCATCGATTTTCGGTTTTACCGATCTGGCCCGGCGAGCGGAAGAAACGATCGCCTGTCTCGATACCGACGTGGAGCTGCAAGCCACGGCACGTTCGGTGCTGCGGCTGGTAGCGGGATTCGGCACGCTGCGCACGCGAGCGGTTCGTTAGTTTCTTAGGTGGCGGGAAACGGAAAAACTACGCGTCACCCGATCGCCGCGAATCGGAGGGGGGCAAGCGGCTTCTGGTTCGGAACCGAGCGAAAGACAGCCGCCGCACTGATGCGCCAGAGGCAATGCCGAACGGGAACAGAAGAAAGAAGCGGCCCTTTGTCCTTGGGTCGACTTTGCCCAAGGCGTTGAGCCGCCGGCGCTCGCTGCTTTTCATTCTCTTTCTTCACGCTTCGGCTTTCTGCGTCTCCCGCGGATAGTTGCTTGCTCTTTGTGCTGTGCCAACACCCGAGGAGTTCGGCGGGGCAACGTTGCCTGTTGCAGCGAACAGGTGGTGCGTAGGGTCCGCAGCGTCTTGGTGCGGCACAAGGGCGCGCGACGGGAACAACCGCATTCGGCCGCGCATGGTTTGCGGATTGTGAGGCGTTTTCGGGCGATCGTACGGCGCGAGCAAATTTGCGGGCCGAACATCTATTGGCGTGCTATGGTTTTGTGACATCCGGAGTGCCAGAACAAGGTGTTCGATGCGCCGCGTGGGGGCGATTTCCGCGGGCCGATTCGAGCGTTGGCAACGCACGCCCCGCCTGCGAAAAAAGAACTGACGAAGGTTTGTTTCCGCCATGATTGCTTTGATCTCGCCGGAACTGGGATGGATTTGGGCGGTGGTCGCGGTGTCGGTCGTGCAGATTGTGCTCGCTGTTTTGTGCGGGCTGCTGTTGGGGCGCAGCTCGGCAGGGCAACCGAGCGTCGCGAAACCGACGATCGATCCGGCGATGGCCCACGAACTGGTTGCGCAGTTGCAGGCGGTCACTTCGCGCGTGGCGGCCGGCGTGACGGAACACCAATCGAAGATCGAGCGGCAGAACGAGTCGCTCAAGCAGTTGGCCGACGTTCAGGGCGATTCGTTGGGCAGCATCGTGCTGGATGTTGTGCGGCAGATCATGGCTTCGAATGCCGATTTGCAGAAGCAGCTCGCCGAGGCCGAGATTGCACTCGAGCAGCAGCGCACGCTGATCAAGCGCTATATGGCTTCGGCCCATACCGATGATTTGACCGGTTTGCCGAATCGGCGGGCCTTCAACGAGCATTTGGCCCGATTGATGGCACAAAGCGAACGCAACGGATCGGCGCTGTCGCTGATTTTGTTGGATCTGGATCGTTTCAAGCAACTCAACGACTGCTACGGCCATCTGGCCGGCGACGCCGTGCTGCGCGAAGTGGCGGCCAGGCTGCGCGGCGCGGTGCGCGACATGGACATTGCGGCCCGGTTCGGCGGAGAGGAATTCGCCGTTTTGCTGCCCGATACGCAGGGCGAAGCGGCGCTGGTGGTGGCCGAACGGGTGCGCCAGGCCGTGCGCGACGCGGTGGTGAAATACGAAGGCAAGCCGCTCAGCGTGACGGTTAGCCAGGGCGTGGCCGAAGCAACCGTGGAAGACAACGCGGAGACGTTGGTAGCGCGGGCCGATGAGGCGCTGTATGCGGCCAAAGCGGCCGGTCGCAACTGCACGCGACTGCACGATCCGGTGCAGGGTGCTCCGTGCGAACCCGACTTTGAAGCGGGCCCAGATGCCGCAGATGCCGAACACTCCGCAAATGGCCCGGCAGACCGCACACCGGCACCCCCGTTGGAGCAGGCAGCCCATGCCACGGCCGACGAAGGGGTTTCGGCGGCCGTGTCGACCGAGAGCGGAACCCAGGCACACGGGGCCGGCGACGAGGCGGCGCACGACTCGCAGCCGTGGCAAGAGGCAGCCGAGG
>WGDQ01000489.1 GCA_015493185.1 Planctomycetaceae bacterium | reverse complement strand
CCTCGGGACAATCCGAAACGCTTACAATCAGCCGGCCTCAGGCCGACATCGCTTACGTCACAGCGGGCGGAATCAACGGAGACGTCTCCCCGCTCGATCTGCTGGTTTTCAACGAACCAATGGCCGACACCGATGTCTACACGATCGACCTGAACCAGCTTGGCGCCACGCTCGATATCGTGCTCGTTGGCCAGCAGGGTGCCGACTATTCGACGGGGCAACTCGAGCTCATCGCGCCCGACGGCACAACGATCGTGGCCACCGCCAGCCCCGCCCCACTTGGCACCTCGCTACAAAACGCTGACTTGGCCATTCTTGGGTATCAAGTTGCCGAGACGGGAACCTATCGAATCCGTTTCAGCGATAGCCGTGCGGGCCAATACACGCTGACTGTTTTCGAAAACCTGACATTCGATACCGAATCGAATGACGACCCACTGACCGATCCCCTGCGATCGATCGTTCCCGGTCAGCAAGCCGTTGGTTGGGTCGACAACCTGCCGCCGGTCGGCGAGTTCGATTTCACCCTCGACAGTGGCCTTTCGTCGCTAACAATCTCGGGCGTGCTGGTCGACCCGGTGAACATGCTTGAGCTACCACTCGACGAACAATCGCCCGGCAGCCTCACCGCGCAACTGCAAGGTACGGCTCGCGTCGAAGTCACCACCTCGACCATTCGCGTCCTGGACACCACGGCCATCGACGCCATTGAGCAGGGAGGCAATTTCCTGCCTGGCAATGCGCCGGCTGATCTGGCCGCGCAAATCGAACTGTTGCCCGGCTTCTTCGGCTATGCCACGCTGCGCGACACGATGTTCAGCGGCTTCAGCTTTGCCACCCCCTACGACGCCAACGGCCAGTTTGCTTCAAGCCTGATTACCCTTACTACCACGGCCGGCACGCTCGAGGCCGAGATTCCCGGCATTCTCTCCGAAAACCTCGATATCAGTGGCTTGTTCATCGAAAACCAAGCCGCCACGCCATCGACCATCGAGTTTTTCCCCGACTCGCTGCGGATCACGGTGCTGGTTTCGGCTCAACTGGTGGTTGCAATTCCTCAAACCGGCCTGATCGCACAGCTCGATGTCGATGGTCAAGTCGTCGCCGTGGCCGACATACCCGCCCCTCGCGATACGTACGAAGTGGTGCTTGCTGCCGGGCAAACGATCAATCTCGCTACCGACACGCTGCTGAACCACCCTTCGACAACGCCTCTCAATACGCTCGATCCGCGGCTTGTCGTGCTCGATAGTGGTGGTGGGCTGTTGGCCAGCGACGACAATTCCGCGCCCGATGGCGTCAACGCCGCTTTGCAGTTCACCGCGCCGGCCGACGGCACGTACTATGTGCAAGTCGAGGCCCTTACCGGTGCCGGTGAATATCGCCTGCGGATCGACGATCCGCCGCTGGCTGCTATTTCCGGACCTGCATCCGGCGTACCGGGCCAACCACGCAGTTACACACTCACAGCCAATAGCCCGCTGATCGATCCGGCCGACGTGCTCACGTTCGAAATCGATTGGGATGGCGATTCCCTCGTCGATGAAGTTGTCACGGGGCCGTCAGGGCTTCAGGTGGAGCACGTTTTTACGGAAACCGGTTCGTACAACATCAACGTCACCGCCATTCACAACACCGTGGGGCGTAGCCTTCCGGCGCAACAGCCGATCGATATTACGTTGTTTGATGTGCAGGCGGATGAGGTGAATCCGGCGGTTACGAATCTGGCGTGGGGGGGCACGGCGGGCCTGGATGCCGTGTTCTTCATTCCCACGGCGGGCAACTCGCTCACGGTGTTCACTGCCGCGCTGGGCAATGTGCTCATCAATCAGGTCGATCTGGTCAACGGTATCGACGGGCGCATCATCGCCTACGGGCTGGGCGGGGCCGACATCATGGCGGCCGACTTCGCCACCGTGCCGGTCGAGTTCTACGGCGACAACGGCAACGACGTGCTCTCGGGCAGCGCCGCGGCGGGCGACTTGCTCGACGGCGGCGTGGGCGACGACATGCTGCTGGCCACCACCGGCATCAACGATGCTG
>WGDQ01000488.1 GCA_015493185.1 Planctomycetaceae bacterium | reverse complement strand
GCCCAAGATCGGCCGGCAATGTCCAACCCATGTTGCGAGTTTCCTGCGTAGCGAGAGGCTTTGAACCCCAGAGGTAAACCGATTTCCATGGCCCAAACCGTCCCCGATCTGCGAAAGGCCGCCATCCTCGTGGCCAGTGTCGATCGCGACACGGCCCGCACGCTGCTGGCCAAACTGTTGCCCGAGCAAATCGAGCAATTGGAGTTCGCCATCAGCCGTCTGGGCCCCATCGACGACGCCGAGCGCGAGGCCGTGCTGAGCGAGTTTGCACAGGTCGCCCCCAGCGTGCCGCCGAATCGCTCGCGCGCCGCAACCACTCGCCCGGCGGCTCGCCCTCGTCGCACCACCGAATCACGCCACCACGACGGCGCGGGCGTGGGACACGACAACGTTGTCGCCGACCACGCAGTTCGCGGCGCCGAGAGCAATGCCGCCGGCTCCAACCCAGCCGATCATCAGGCGCATAGCGGACGGATGGACACCGCCGAGGTTGAGCTATCACTCAGCGCCGCGGCCGAGGCGGGCCAGCATCCTCGGTTCGATTCGTCGCCGCGCCCTCCCGAGGCATCGGCGGCGCATGCTGCCGATCCTGCGGCACCTGTTTCGGCGGCAAACGCCCGTGCTGCCGCGCGGCAAGTTCGGCCATCAGATACCAGCGCCGAGAATGCGCGACCAGCCGCATCCTCGATCCAACAAACGTCAGCCGGCACGCCGGCGGCCTCGCAGCCGTCCGGCCCGTCTGAGCGTTCCGCCTCGTCGCCCGTCACGGAGGAACAAGCCGGCCAAAGCGCCTCGCCCGACACGCTTTCACCACCCACTTCCGATCAACAGGCGGCCTTTAGTTTCCTGCAACATGCCGACCAGGCCGAGCTGGTTGCGTTGCTGGCCAACGAACATCCGCAAACCACCACCGTGGTGCTTTCGCACATGCCGCCCGAGCGGGCCGCTCGTGTGCTGGCCGAACTGCCCGACTCGCAGCAGGCCGACATCGTACGGCGTTTGGTCCATCTGGAAGAAACACATCCCGACGTGCTCCGCGAGCTCGAAGCCGGGCTCGCCCGCCACCTACGTCGTGGCCCGGGCGGTCGACCGGCAGCGGGATCGCGCGGAACCCGCGCGGTGGTCGAAATGTTGCGTGCCGGCGGCCGACGCATCCAGCGCCGCATTGTCGACAACGTGCGCCGGCACGATGCCGAACTGGCCCAACGCATCACGCCGCCCAAAACCCAGTTGCGGTTTCACGATCTGTTGCGATTCGAACCCGCCGATCGGGCCGCCTGGGCTCGCGAGGCCGATGCCGATCTGCTGGCCCTGGCGCTGCTGGGATGCTCAGCCGCCGAAGCCGAATCGTTGCTGGCCGTTTTGCCCGCGACCATGGCCGATACCGTGCGGCAGAAGATCGCGCAACCCGGCCCGGTCCGCCTCGAAGATATCGACCTGGCCCAGCAAACCCTCGCACGGCGCGTCCAGCGTGCCATCGACGAGGGCCGACTGGAGCCCAACACCAACGAGTCTCATGTGAACATGGCCGGTTAGCGAGCACCGGCTCGCACCCGGCCACGTGGGGGCATCTCGGCCCCCGGTGGTCGGAAGGCAGCCGACCCGTGCCAGAGCGAAGTACAGGAAGTCCAGCGATGTCGAGTGTCATCAAGGCCGGCGAACACACGCGAAAAATTCGACGGCCCGCTTTCAATTTCGACGACATGGCCGCGCAGGCCGAAAACTACCTGGCCGAGCTGCGTGAAAAAGCCAAACAAATCGTTCTCGATGCACAGCAACAGGCCGACAGCATCCGCAAGCAAGCCGAGCAGCAGGGCAAGGCGGCCGGTTTGGCGGCAGCCGAAAAAATCGTGGAAGAAAAGATCCAGCAAAAAGTCGCCACGCTCATGCCCGCCCTGAAAAACGCCGTCAATCAAATCGAAAACGCCAAACAAGCCTGGCTTCAGCAGTGGGAAAGCAACAACGTGCGGTTGGCCGTGGCCATTGCCGAGCGAGTCATTCGTCGTGAGTTGAGCCAGCAGCCCGAAGTCACGCTGTCGCTGGTGCGCGAGGCCCTGCAAATCGCCGCCCAAGGTGGCAAGGTCGTGCTGCGCCTCAACCCGCAAGATCATCAAACACTCGGCCGTCAGGTCGAAGCAATCGTGAAAGAAGTATCGCGCCTCGCCGAGGTCGAGGTCACGGCCGATCAGGCCATCAGCCCGGGCGGCTGTGTTGCCGAAACGCGTTTCGGATCGATCGACGAGCAAATCGAATCGCAGCTCGCCCGCATCGAGGCCGAACTGCTTTAAGGTTCCAAGTTTTCAACCTTCCCCACATACCGTCAGACGAGAAGGTACCCCCAACACATCGTTGCACCCGCTGCCAGCCAGCCGGTCGCGCCGGCCGCGCCGGCCGCGACACCGCACTGCGGGGCGACCGAAAAAAACAGGGCGACAGCCGGTAGAAACCGCGCCAGACACCCAACCCGTTGTCAAATCCCGTTGTCAAATGCCGTCAGCGGAAAACAAGGCAAAGAAGAAAACGTAACAGCAACCGGCCAGTACCATGCAGCACGACGCAATCAACGACCAATGGCAGCAGCTTCAGCGGTGCATGCCCGCTGCGCTCACCGGCAGTGTGCTCAGCACCACCGGCACAATGGTCAGCGTCGGTGGTTTTCCGGCCCCTGTCGGCGCGTTGGTCGAAATCGGACGGCAAAGCGGCCCTTCGCTCGAGGGCGAAGTGCTCGGGTTCCACGAGGGCGCCACGTTGGTGTATCCCTTGCAATCGCCCACCGGCGTGCGTCGTGGAAACCGCGTCTGGCTGCGGCGAACCACCGCCTCGTTGCGCGTGGGCGACGCGCTGCTCGGCCGTGTGATCGATGCCCGTGGGCAGGCCATCGACGGCCACCCGCAACCGGTGCTTCCCTATCGTGCCGCGCTCGACCGCCCGCCGGTTCGCCCCACCGACCGGCCACGCATCGACACGCCGCTCTCGACCGGCATTCGGGCCATCGATGGCTTGCTCACCTGTGGTCGTGGGCAGCGCATGGGCATTTTCGCCGGCTCGGGTGTGGGCAAAAGCGTCACGCTGGGCATGATGGCCCGCTACACATCGGCCGATGTTACCGTGATCGCCCTGATCGGCGAGCGCGGCCGCGAGGTCAACGAGTTTGTCCAGCGCGATCTGGGCCCCGAAGGGCTCAAACGCAGCGTGGTGGTGGTGGCCACGAGCGACGATCCGGCCATCTTGCGCGTCCGCGCGGCCTGGACCGCCACGACCGTGGCCGAATACTTCCGCAGCCAAGGGCTCGACGTGCTGCTCGTGATGGATTCGCTCACCCGCTTTGCCTTGGCACAGCGCGAAATCGGGTTGGCCGCGGGCGAACCGCCCACCACCCGCGGCTACCCTCCCTCGGTGTTCGGACTGTTGGCCAAGCTGGTCGAACGCGCCGGACGCACCCCCCAGGGCAGCATCACCGCTTTCTATTCCGTACTCGTCGAAGCCGACGACCCGCAGGAACCCATTGCCGATACGGTCCGCGGCCTGCTCGACGGACACACCTGGTTGTCGCGCAGCCTTGCCGCCCGCGGGCACTATCCGGCCATCGACGTGTTGGAAAGCATCAGCCGCCTCATGCCCGAGCTGATCGATCAGCCACACCGTGTGGCCGCCCAACGCCTTCGCGAGCTGTTGGCTGCCTATCGCGATCACGAAGACCTGATTTCCATCGGCGCCTATCGTCGCGGAAGCCATCCGGTGGTCGATGCGGCCATCGACATGCGCGCGTCGATCGACGCTTTTTTGCAGCAGCGAATGGACGAATCGTGCGATTTGCAATCGGCCCGAGAAGGCCTGTTGCGGGCCGTTTCCCAGCCGTCGCGCTCGCCCGATACCGGCAGCGCCGTGATGGCCGCCGCATCGGCACAACAAAACGCCGCCGCGACGGCCCCCGCTAAAACCTGAAACCGTTTGCGAGATACCAACCAATGGCCCGATTCCACTTTCGACTGGCTTCGCTGTTGCGGCTTCGTGAAGCCGCCCGCGACGAGCGCCGGCGCCATC
>WGDQ01000487.1 GCA_015493185.1 Planctomycetaceae bacterium | reverse complement strand
GGGCTCGGAGATGTGTATAAGAGACAGGTTACCTGAAAGTTGGCGCCGCTGTCGCTCGGTCGCATCGACCAACGAATCATTTGTGCGAACAGCTTGTCGTAGCCGGGCCAGGCGTCCCACGTTTTCGTCCATCGAGCGCCCGAGTCGGAGGTGAAGGCCACCGCGCGTCCGGCGCCATATTGCCAGTTGGCCAGGATCGTGTTGTTTCCGGTTTCGGCTCCCATGGGCGCGACCAGCGGCACTTCGACCAGGGGGCTTTGTTTTACGGTGGTCAGCACATACCCGGTAATCGGCGGCAATGAATCGCCCAAGCCGGCCACCAATTCGTTGGGAAAGTGTCGCCGAGGGGCGAAACCGCGAGGGTTTTCGTAAATCAGCGGGCGTGCCACGCGTCGGGCTTCGCGCTGGAAAATGCGGGGCAGTGCGGTCGCCCGATTCACGGCGTAGTACTTGCCGCCGGTGCGCGATGCGATGTCGGCCATGAGTCGGCTACCGGCCGGGCCGTGCGTGCCGATCGCCACGGTCGACACGGTCACCTTGGCATTGGCCAGGGCCTCCAACACCTCGTCGGGTGGTGGTGCCGGGTCGCCGTCGCTGATGATGATCATGTGTTTGATCGCGGCCTGCGGCAATTGCCGCATCGCATCGAGCGCCATGCGCATGGTTGGCCCGAACTCGGGCATGTCGCTCGGCTGCATGCGGTCGATCAGGGCCAACATCTTTTGTCGCCATGCTCCCACACGGCGCATGCCGCCCCAGAGCCATTGGTCGGTCATGTTCCAGTGCAGCACGCCGCAGTAATCGTTCGCGCCCAAAACGCGGATGGCCTCGCGGGCGACGATTTTTTGCCAGTGATTTCCCTGTGGCAGTTCGCAGGCGTGCAGAATGAGCGCCAGGGCGCCGTTGGGTGCGATCTTGGCGGCCTTGATCTGAAAATCGACCGGCATCGCCTTTTCGATCGGTGTGTTGGTCCATCCGCCCGCACCAAAGCCGTTTTCGCCACCCAGCATGATTAGGCCACCAGCCAGGTCGTGCGTGTTGCGCTCGAGCGCCTTGAGTTGCCGGTCGCTGAAATGCTCGCGGGGCACGTTGGCCAGCACTACGGTGTCGTAGGCCTGCAATTCGGCCAGGTTGCCGAACGGCTGATCGCTGCGGCGAACGTCGACCTCGAAATCGTTGCGGCCCAACCGTTCGACCAACAACGCGTGTTGGCCGGGCTTATCAAAACTTTCGATCAACAGCACTCGCGGCCGCCCGCGAACGTAGGCGAAGGTCGTGGCACGGTTGTTCTGCGGAATGCCGTCGCGGGCCGCTTCCTCGGGCACGAACCGTGCCGCATAGGTCAGCGCCGCGGGCTGCGAAATTTGCTGCCGCACCACAAACACCTGCTTGCCCGGTCGCAGAACCACCGCCTCGTCGCTGATAACGCGCGATGCGTTGCCGGTGCGTTCGGAAACCACGAGTCGGCCCCGCATCGGTTGGGGGTCGTCCGACTGTTGGCCGGGCTGATAGTCGAGCACCACGCGCAGGTCGAACGGTTGGTTTTGCCGAATGTCCGACGGCACGACGAGCCGCTCCACGCGCACGTCGGGCCGCGGTTCGTTGCGTATGGGAAACACATCGATCGAAACGCCCGCTTGCACGGCGTGCCGGGCTGCCCGCTCGGCGTCGCCGACGTTTTCCGCCCCGTCGCTGATCACCACCATGCGCCGCGCAACCGCCGGCGGAAACGATGCCACGGCAAGCCGAATTGCCGCGTCGAGATTGGTGAAACGAGGGTCCAGCGCGCTCTCGATCGCCGGTCCCAACTGTACGTCGTCGTCGAAGGGAGGAACTTCGATCGCCGCGTCGCGGCCGAAGACGATCACGCCGGCGTAGTCGACGTCGCGGCGGTGCCGGCGAATCGAGGCATTCACCCAGCTTCGCATCGCCTCGCGTTGCGAGTCGGGAATGCTGAGCGATTCGTCCAGCAAATACAGCACGGCCACCCGATCGTGAACGCGCACAAGCTGCATTTCGGCCAGCGCTAAAATCAAGGCCACGAGAATGAGCGACCGCAGGCCCAGCGCCACCCAACGCCGAACGGGCCCCAGAATGGCCAAGGCGCGGAAGCTCGCCCACCAAAGCGCCGGAACCAGCACCAGCAACGCCAGATACCGGGGGCTTTCGAAGCGAAGCAGCTCGTTGAACATCGGGTGTTTTGCGTTGCTGTTTGCGGAAAGCGGGAAAACCAGCGGCAGCAAGGCCGGGCGGCTGTACGCAGGGGCTCGGGGCCCCCGACGCCGCCCAACCGTGCAGACCCCCGGCGCGTCACATCACAATGCGTTGCACGCGGTGGTTGTGGGTATCGAGCACGTGAATTCTTCCTCGGCGATCGCGAACCAGCGCCCAGGGGTTGTGCAATTGGCCCGGCTGCCGTCCGGCGGCTCCCCAACAACCGAGGCTGCGACCGTCGCGCGTGAATTTCTGAATGCGGTGATTCCCATACTCGCACACGTAGAGCGTGCCATCGTCGCCAAACGCCAGATCATAGGGGTAATACAATTGCCCGGGCCCGCTGCCTTGTTCTCCGAAATAAAAGAGCAACTTGCCCTGCGGGTCGAACACTTGGATTCGATGATTGCACGCGTCGGCGACCCAGATACGATCGTCCTGATCGATGGCCAGGTTTTGCGGCCGCAAGAAACGACCGGGTTCTGATCCGTGGCCGCCCCACTCGAGCAAGAAACGGCCCGTCGAATCGAACTTCTGGATTCGGTCGAATTCGCCGTATTCGGCCACGTAGTAGTTGCCCTGCGAGTCTTGCACGGCATCGGTCACCAGGCCGAACTGGCCGGGCTTCTGCCCCTGAACCCCGCCCAGGGTTTTCAGCAAACGTCCCTCGGGCGAGTAGATCAGCACCCGATAATAGTGGGTGTCGGCCACCAGCAAACGGCCCTGCCGGTCGATGGAAAGCCCGGTGGGGCGTCCGGCCTCGTGCGTTGGAGTGCTCCAGCCGCGCAGAAACTCGCCGTCGGGGGTGAAGACCTGAATGCGTGCCGTCATGTCGACGATGTAGATGCGATCGTCCGCGTCGATTGCCATGGCCCGTGGCTTTTGGAACCGTCCGTCGGACACGCCCCGCCGCCCCCATACTTTGTCTAAGCGGCCGGTCGATTC
>WGDQ01000486.1 GCA_015493185.1 Planctomycetaceae bacterium | reverse complement strand
GTGCAACATGCGATCGGGAGGAAAGCGATTGCACGGAAAAACGATCGCTTGCGCAATGCGCTTATTCGTCGTGCATCGCTGATTGCAACGACTTTGCGTATTGCACGCACTTGGGAGCTGTGCAGTGGGCCGTGGTACTCGAACGGCCGAGCTGTTGCGGCTATTGCTGGGCGTTGGCCATGCGGATGCCGCGCACGTATTTGTGGCAAACGATGCACTTCATTGTCACGTCCATGTAACGCAACGCCGCAGCATCGAGGTTCTTTTCTTCTGCGGCTTTGGTCAGCGCGTCGGCGGCACGGCGAAACTCGACGCTTTGCGTCAAATACTCATCGGTTTGTAGCACCTGCCAGTTGGTTGCCTGGCTCAGCAGGCTCAGCTCTTGAGAGTGCTTGGCGATCATGTCGAAATCTTCGATCGCGAGGCCTTCGAGCACCTTTTTCGCGTGCATCAGTTTGAGTTGCATGAAGTCAGCCACTTGATTGGGTTGGAAACGCCGGGGCTCATCCTGCGAACGGGCCGCCGCCGACCAAGCCAATACCATGAACAGCCCAAGAAGCATCAAAAACGAAGTCTGCCGTTTCATCGTGTTGATCCTCTGCCTATCGAGTTTGGCGGAAGTGCCCCGTGTGCTTTGCATTGACGGCTTGATCGAAGCGTGGCTTGCCGTTGGTTGTGTCGGATGCGGTTCGATTCAGACGCGAAGCATCGCGTCCCCGGTAGACATGCCCAAGGCAATTCACGTTGCTGCCGAACCTTTTTCTTGTGTCTCTTCCTTCTCTTCACGTGGGGCCTTGAAAGTGAGCACCGGACACGCTGCTCTGCGGACAACTGCCTCGGCAACACTGCCCATCAAGATGCGGCGCAAACCGGTGCGGCCATGCGTTCCCATCACGATCATGTCGACATCGTTGTCCTCGGCCAGTCGTACTATCTCGGTGGCCGGATCGCCTGTCACAAGTCGATGTTCGTAAGGCACTGAGGGATCGGTCGGCTTGACGGCTTCGAGCATGTCCATCAGGGCTTCGCTGTCCGGGTTGGGGATGCCGTAATACATTTCGCCGGTGCCGTAGACCACTGGGGGCTCTTCGACATGCACGATGATCATTTTCGCGCCCAAATCTCGAGCCAACGCGCTGGCAAACTCGAGGCCCGCATCGCTGGACGTTGAAAAGTCCGTCGGGAACAGAATCTTCTCGAATTTCATTTCGGCCACCGTTCCTTTCGTCAATCGAACCTCGACGTGCCGACAGCATATGGGCGAGGCGGGTCATGGAAATTTCGGGCGCGCTACACGTCGGTGGTGCCCTCAGCAACATGGTCGAAGCCGAAAGAATGGCTAGACGGATGCTGTTGACGTTCGTCTTTCTGTTCTTTTTCGTGTTTTTAGATGGTCTGTGCCGCAAGGGCCCGCTGCTTTCAGGGCTTTTATTTGTGAACTTTGCCTGAAAGAAGACGTTCAGCCCCTGCTTAGAATAGCTTCCGAGATGCGAGAGCTGACTGCACAAAACGAAGGTACATGGCAAAACGATCTTGTTGCGTGCGCTGCGATACCTGTGCCGCAAGATGGCTTGCCGGGTTGCTCGTCGCTTCGCGATGCAGTGCGTTCGTAGCCCACCAAATGTTTGTTCTACCGGCTTGGTGACCGACAAGCGAGAACTACTGGAAGATAAATGCTCGCAATTCACGTGCCATTATGGCTCGAATTCCAACCTGGGCGTTGTCCGGTGCTTGGCCCGAGGGCTGGCTGAAATTAGGGATCGACGGAAGAAAGCGGCTGCGTTGGCACGTCTGTTGCTCAGCGTTAAGCAGGCGCGGTCGGACAGGCATAACAAACCGGCTTGCCCGATTGCCGGGCGTGCCATTGTTAGCGAGGGCATTCGCAGTGGCGGGTTGAAGTTTGCCGCCCCGAAACATTCTTGGATCGGAGACGTCTTGGCAAACGAATTGGAAAACGCCAATCCGCAACATCGCAAATCATGCCACGCTGTTCGGCATGTTGGACTCAAACTGACAGGAAAGGCCGTAACCGATGTCTCGCAAGAAGATTCTTTTCGCTACGGATTATTCTGAGGCCAGCGAAGCGGCTCTGCGAATCGCCAGCGAGCTTGCCCGAGTGGAGGACGCATTGCTGCTGATTGTGCACGTGTCGACCGAGGCACCCTATCCGGTCGGCGAGCTTTTTGAAGGTGGCCCCGAAGAGGATCCGGAAGAGCTGAAAAAGCTGCACGCGGTGCGTCCGAAAGATCCTGAGGTGGTTTGCGAGCACCGCCTGCTACACGGTGAGCCGAGCGCCGAACCGGTGAAGCCAGGGCGCGTGATTGTCGAGTTTGCCAAGAAAGAAGGCGTCGACAAAATTGTGATCGGCACTCATGGTATGGCGGGGTTGGGAAGCCTACTGACTGGCAGCGTTACGGAGTACGTGCTCCGACACGCACCCTGCGTGGTTGTGGCCGTCAAAACAACGGGCACGTTGAAAGCGTGATCGTCGACGCTGCCGATTCAGGAGCCGGTTCTTCGGCCAGCCAATGTTTACGGGTGAATGGACATTGGTTGATCGACCGGCGCGTCTCGGCTCGCGAAAAAGGCGGGCAGAAGCGAAGGACCGTCTTCCGCTCGCCGCGGCATTGCGCGTCTGGTCGATGTTGGCGCACGGCCGTCTTT
>WGDQ01000485.1 GCA_015493185.1 Planctomycetaceae bacterium | reverse complement strand
TGAGTCTGGTGGCCAGCGTGTTGGGGGCGTTCGGCCTGGATCTGTCGGTATGGCCCTATCTCTTGATCGGTGTGCTCGGCGCGTTTCTATTGTTGCAGGCACTCGGCTGGCTGATCCCCTCGGCACCTGCTCCGGCGGGGGGCGTCGATGCATCGGGCGAAGATTCCCGGGGGTCGAACGTATCGAACAATCGAATCGAGCAGTCGGGCGCTGAAGGCGTTGAGATAGAGCATCGTATGACAGTGCGCGCCAACCATGCCGAGCCAGAGTGATTTGATGCAACAGCGTTTTGCCCAACGAGTGGCCCTTGTAACCGGCGGTGCCCAGGGCATTGGGCGAGCAACCTGCCAACGGTTGGCTCGCGAAGGGGCCTGCGTGGCGGTGGCCGACGTGAACCAGCAAACCGGTGCTGCCGCGGCCGAAGAATTGCGAAACCAAGGGCTGGCGGCCGAATATGTGCCGCTCGATGTTCGCGACGAAGCGAGCATTGCGCGGGCCGTGGCCACAGTGGTTGATCGATGGCAGCGGATCGACGTGCTGGTGAACAACGCCTCGGTGTTCGTGTTTGCCGGAGTTGATGCCACGCAGGAACAGTGGGATGAGATTCTGCAAGTGAACGTGCGTGGCATGGCGTTGGTGGCCAAGCACGTGGTGCCCGTCATGCAACGCCAAGGCCGTGGAGCGATTGTGAACCTGGGATCGATTTCGAGTTTCATCGCTCAGCCCGGTTTTCTGACGTACAACACAACCAAGGCCGCCGTGACGGGGCTGACTCGCTGCATGGCCCTCGATTTGGCGGGCGACGGAATTCGTGTGAATGCCGTGTGCCCGGGCACCGTGTGGACGCCGATTGTTGAACGGCTCACGCGCGAGCAGGGCCTTGATCGACAAGCGGCCGACCGACATGCCGATTGGGGCGGCAAACACATGCTGGGCCGACTGGCCGACGCGGAAGAGGTGGCCGCAGCCATCGCGTTTCTGGCATCGGACGACGCGTCGTTTATTACGGCGGAATGTCTTATGGTGGATGGTGGCTACATTGCTCAGTAATCCGGCCGCTGTGGCAAACCACGGCCGCGGCGGCGTGGCCCGTCCAGCTCCAGATAGGGCAGCGGCCGGGCGGACAACGTCTACAGACGGATTCGTCCTTCGTCCAGCGTGCCGGCCATCCACAGCACAAGTCGCCGGCGCCGCGGTAGACGGCACGTACGTGCATTGTGACGGACAATCGTGCCGAACACCGGAGAGACACGACACGATGTCGAGATTCGCCGCCAAAACGCCACATCGTCGTTGAATCGAGCTAGGGGTTCACACCGTGTCCGATCCGATCTGCTGGCTCTCTGCAATCGAATTGGCGCAGCGCATTCGGCGGCGCGAGATCCGACCGATCGAGGCCGTCGACGCTTGCCTGGCACAGATCGACCGCGTGAACGACCGCGTGAACGCCGTGGTAACCCGGGTGGACGAGCTGGCGCGGGAGGCCGCCACCGAAGCCGAAAAAGCCCTGGAAAATGCTGAAAACGTGGGGCCATTGCACGGCGTGCCGTTTACGGCCAAAGATGTGCATTTGACCGCCGGCGTGCGGACGACATTCGGATCGCGACTATATGAAAACCACGTGCCCGACTGGGACCATCCCATCGTGGAGCGATTGAAGCGGGCCGGAGCCATTCTGATCGGCAAAACGAACACGTCGGAGTTTGGGCTGATTCCGCTGGCGGCCAACGCACTGTTCGGCGATTCGTGCAACCCCTGGAACACCGCCCACAACACGGGCGGCTCGAGCGGTGGCGCCGCGGCGGCGGTTTGCTGTGGCATTGGTCCGCTTGCCACGGGCAGTGATGGAGGTGGTTCGATTCGCGTGCCGGCCAGTTTTTGCGGTGTGTTCGGCATCAAGCCCCAGATGGGGCGCATTCCCCATGTGGCGTTTCCACGCGGTTGGGAAACGGTGGCACACCAAGGACCACTCACCCGAACAGTGCGCGATGCCGCACTGTTTCTCGATGTTACGTGCGGTCGCGACCCACGCGATCGGAGGTCGCTGCCTGGTCCGTCCGTTTCGTTTGCCAGTGCGTGCGAACAGCCACCATGCGGCAAGCGGCTCGCATGGTGCCCGCATTTGGGCAACCTGCCGGTCGAGCCCGAAGTGCGGACCATTTGTGAACGTGCTGCCCGGCGGTTCGAAGAGTTGGGTTGCCATGTGGAGGAGCTGACGCTCGATTTGCCCGATTTGACGCGTGATCAGCAGGTGATTGCCATCTGCGAAGCCGCCACGGCGGCTGAATCGCGGCGTGCGGAGTGGGAAAAAGTGATTTACCCACCGATCCGAAAAATGCTGCCGAAATCGGATCGCTACACCTACAAAGATCTGGTGCGGGCACACTGGGCCCGAGATATCTACTGGGAGCAACTCGGCCCGGTATTCGAGCAATTCGACGCACTGCTCACGCCCACCGTGCCGATCACCGCGCCCCCGAACGGCTCGCTTGGCCCAGCCACGATCGACGGGCGCCCCGTGAGGACACTGGCATGGCTGTCGCACTGCGTGCCTTTCAATATGACGTGGCAACCGGCGGCCAGCATACCGGCTGGCTTCGATGCGAGCGGGCTGCCGGTGGGCTTGCAACTCGTGGGACGGCCGTTCGACGAAGCCACGCTTTTCAGTTTGGCATCGGCCTTCGAGCAGGCGCACCCGTGGTCGGCCGCGAGGCCTCCGGTGGTTTCTGCGGCCACTTCGGCCGATGGCGGAGAAACGGCGGGACCGTAGCCGGGGGCACGATCGCCACAGCATGCCCTACTGGCTGGCGCCGGAACCTTGCTGGTACAAAGCCCTCTAGACGAGACTCCATCGGTGGATTCCTCGCATCGGATTGGCAGGGCAAACGGGCCCTTGTCAGCAGGACAGCATGTGCGGAGCGGTTGGCAGGTGCCGGAATCGCCAAGCGGCGGAAAACATGCAAGAATCGGTGCCGTTTTTCAGGGGTGCCTGAAGCCGAATCGTTACGACACTTTTAGTTGACAGGCAACCTGGAACGGTTAGATTGAAAGAACATGCTGCTTCGAGGCAGCCACGTACAGGGTTGCCGTTTTTTCTCTTCTCCCTTTTCGACCGTTGCACAGGAGACGCGATCCCATCTGCAATTTCTTTTGCCGGACCTGTCCTCTTTGTTCTTGGGTAAACGTACTGTAGGAGCTGTACACTCGAAGAAAATTTTGATTCGCGTACGATTCTGACGTGATAGGTCCGCGTTGGAGAACCAATTCGTGCCACGGCAGGGCAGCATGTCGCCGGTCCAGGGAACGGCCATTTTTCGTTATTTTCTCTCCAACGGCTTTCGTTTTGCCGCGATGCCAATGTTGACTTGACAGTGGAGTTGCGGCGCTTGATGGGGTGCAAATGCGCGCACCGCGAGGTGCGGTCAGCGTTTCCGTCGTTCGGCGCACTCCGGCAGCCATGCATCGGCAGATTTGCCGTGCGCGGCTGAAAGCGGTTGACTGTTCGGTTTCCATGCGTTCGAGTGCAATGCTCCCAAGTGCGAAGCGAGGAACTCGAGGCCCATGTCGTACCACTGGCGCGCGGCAGCATGCCGAACGTTGTGAACGAGACGCGCACTAGCGACATGGGAAACTTATCGAAAACACACCGGGTCACGATGGGACACGCGAAACCGTAAGCCGAGTACAACGAAAACGCGGGACGGTCGTCGCTCAGACAGAACGACCGATCGCAGCGGGCATCGGTAGGAACTTTGCGAGTTTCGAAATCGTGATGCCACGGGCAGTGAAAATTCAGTTTTTAGTTGCGCATTTCTAGTTGCGTCGCCGTGTGGTGGATTGGGAGTGTGGGTATTTTTTTGGGTTAGGTGGTTATGAAG